>JACPUY010000342.1 GCA_016192025.1 Pseudogulbenkiania sp.
CGTTTCTTTCTTGTCCAGGGGCGGACAGGCCGCCCGTCGCTTAGTCTTTCAGCAGGCTGTCGAGCTTGGCCGCCTTCGGTTTCACCAGCCAGAAGTAGTCGACGTAGTCGTCGAAGTTTTCCAGCATGTTGCGACCGATATCGGAGCCGGTGTACTCGACGTGCTTGGCCAGCTTGTCCAGCAGGAAGGCGCGGTACATGCCCATCGCTTCGCCGTTGATCAAGTGGATGTCGATCAGCTCGTTGTTGTAACGGTAGGCAAAGCGCTCGCTCGGGTCGTAGACGAAGGCGAAGCCCCCGGTCATGCCGGCACCGAAGTTGTAGCCGGTTTCGCCCAGCGAGATCACGCAGCCGCCTGTCATGTATTCGCAGCAGTGGTCACCCGCGCCCTCGATCACCGCCAGAGCGCCGGAGTTGCGCACCCCGAAACGCTCGCCGGCGATGCCGGAAGCATACAACTGGCCGCCGGTGGCACCGTACAGGCAGGTGTTGCCGATGATGATCGACTCGTGCGACTTGTACGCCGCGCCTTTCGGCGGATAGACCACCACACGGCCGCCGGCCATGCCCTTGCCGACGTAATCGTTGGCGTCGCCTTCCACCTCAAGATGGAGGCCCGAGGCGTTCCATACGCCGAAGCTCTGGCCAGCCGAACCGGTGAACTTGACGCTCAGGCAGCCTTCCGGCAGGCCGGCGGCGCCGTGCGCCTTGGCGATTTCGCCGGACAGGCGCGCGCCGATGGAGCGGTGGATGTTCTCGATCGGGTACTCCAGGCGCAGCATCTGCTTGGCCTGGATCGCCGGCAGGGCGTCCTTGACGATGGCCTCGGCCAGCTCGCCCTTGTCGAACGACGGGTTGCTGGCTTCCACGCAGAAGCGCGGTTCGCTATCGGGGATGCCACCCTGGCTGATCAGCGGCGACAGGTCGAGGCGCTGCTGCTTGTCGCTCTCGCCCTGCAGCAGATCCATCAGCTCCATGCGGCCGATCAGCTCTTCCATGCTGCGCACGCCGAGCTTGGCCATCCATTCGCGCGTTTCGCGGGCGATGAACAGGAAGTAGTTCATCACCATTTCCGGCAGGCCGATGAAGAACTTCGAGCGCAGCTTCATTTCCTGCGTGGCGACGCCGGTGGCGCAGTTGTTGAGGTGGCAGATGCGCAGGTACTTGCAGCCCAGCGCCACCATCGGGCCGGTACCGAAGCCGAAGCTCTCGGCGCCGAGGATGGCGGCCTTGATCACGTCGAGGCCGGTCTTCAGGCCGCCGTCGGTCTGCACCCGCACCCGGCCGCGCAGGCCGTTGGCACGCAATACCTGCTGCGCTTCGGTCAGGCCCAGCTCCCACGGCGTGCCGGCGTACTTGACCGAACTCAGCGGACTGGCACCGGTGCCGCCGTCGTAGCCGGAGATGGTGATCAGGTCGGCGTAGGCCTTGGCCACGCCGGCGGCAATGGTGCCGACGCCCGGCTCAGCCACCAGCTTGACCGACACCAGCGCATCGGGGTTGACCTGCTTCAGGTCGAAGATCAGCTGAGCCAAGTCTTCGATCGAATAGATGTCGTGGTGCGGCGGCGGCGAGATCAGGCTGATGCCCGGCTTGGAGTGACGCAGCGTGGCAATCAGCGGCGATACCTTGTCGCCCGGCAGCTGGCCGCCCTCACCCGGCTTGGCGCCCTGTGCCACCTTGATCTGCAGCACTTCGGCGTTGACCAGATAGTGCGGGGTCACGCCGAAACGGCCGGAGGCCACCTGCTTGATCTTGGACATGCGTTCGGTGCCGTAGCGCGACTGGTCTTCGCCACCTTCACCGGAGTTGGAGCGGCCGCCGAGGCGGTTCATGGCGATGGCCAGGGCCTCGTGCGCTTCCGGCGACAGCGCGCCGAGCGACATGCCGGCGGAGTCGAAGCGCTTGACGATGGATTCGATCGGTTCCACTTCGTCGAGCGGGATCGGATTTTCAGCCAGTTTCAGCTGCATCAGATCGCGGAACATCGCCACCGGACGCTCGTTCACCAGCGCCGCGTACTTCTGGTAGGCGTCGTAGTCGTCGTTCTGCACTGCCTTTTGCAGCTGCATCACCACGTCCGGGTTGTAGGCGTGGTATTCCTCGCCATTCACGTACTTCAGCAGACCGCCCTGGGAGATCGGACGCATCGCGTTGAAGGCCGCCCGAGCCAGTTTCTTCTGATCGTCTTCGAAATCTTCGAAGTTGGCGCCGGAGACGCGGGTCACCGTGCCTTTCAGGCACAGTTCCACCACCTCGTCGTTCACGCCGACGGCTTCGAACAGCTGCGCGCCGCGGTAGGAGGCGATGGTAGAGATGCCCATCTTGGACAGCACCTTCAGCAGGCCCTTGTTGATGCCTTTGCGATAGTGCTGCAGCGCCTCGTTGGTCTTGAGCGTTACCTCGCCCGACTGCACCATTTCGGCAATGACCTGGTATGCCAGGTAGGGGTAGACGGCGGTCGCGCCGTAGCCCAGCAGGCAGGCGATCTGGTGCGCATCGCGCGCGGTGCCGGTCTCCACCACGATATTGGTCTTGCAGCGCAGGCCGGTGTCGATCAGCGCGTGGTGCACGGCACCGGCGGCGAACAGGGCATGGATCGGCAGGCGGGCGTCGCTGATGGTACGGTCGGACAGTACCACCACCACGGTGCCTTCGCGCACCGCGTCGACCACGTGCTGGCACAGGCGCTCGATGGCGGCCTTCAAGCCACCCTCGGACGGGTCGTAGCACAGGTCGAAGGTGGTCGACTTGAGGTAGCTCTCGGGACGCGTGGTGACGCGGACGAATTTTTCGTGGGACAGCACCGGCGAGCGCACTTCCAGGCGCTTGGCGTGCTCGGCGCTTTCTTCGAACATGTTGCGCTCAGGACCGAACACGGTATTGAGCGACATCACCACCGCTTCACGGATCGGGTCGATCGGGGGGTTGGTTACCTGGGCGAACTGCTGGCGCAGATAGTCGAACGGCGAGCGGGCTTTCTGCGACAGCACCGCCATCGGGGTGTCGTCGCCCATGGAGCCGATGGCTTCCTGGCCGTCGTCGGCCAGTACGCGCAGGACCTGGTCGCGCTCTTCGAAGCTGACGTTGAACAGCTTCTGGTACTTGAGCAGTTCGTCCTTCGGCATCGCTTCCAGACCGGAGTCGTCTTCGATCGACAGTTCCAGGTACTTGGCGCTGTCCTTGATCCACTGACGATAGGGCTTGGCGCTCTTCAACTGCGCGTCGATGTCTTCCGGCATCAACAGCTCGCCGGTAGTCAGGTCGGCGGCGAACAGCTGGCCCGGCTTGACGCGGCCCTTCTTCACCACGTCTTCCGGCTTGTAGTCCCACACGCCCACTTCGGAGGCGATGGTCAGGATGTTGTCCTTGGTCAGCACCCAGCGCGCCGGGCGCAGGCCGTTGCGGTCCAGCAGACAGGCGGCGTAGCGGCCGTCGGTCAATACGATGCCGGCCGGGCCGTCCCACGGCTCCATGTGCATGGAGTTGAATTCGTAGAAGGCGCGCAGGTCCTTGTCGGTGGAGTCGACATTCTGCCAGGCCGGCGGCACCAACAGGCGCAGCGCACGGAACAGCGGAATGCCGCCCATCAGCAGGCCTTCCAGCATGTTGTCGAGGCTCATCGAGTCGGAGCCGTCGGTCTGCACGATCGGGCGGATGGCCTCCATGTCGAGATGCGGGGTCGACATGATGCGTTCGCGCGCCCGGGACCAGTAACGGTTGCCCTGTACCGTGTTGATCTCGCCGTTATGGGCAAGGAAACGGAACGGCTGCGCCAGCTTCCACTGCGGCCAGGTATTGGTGGAGAAGCGCTGGTGGAACACCGCCAGGCTGGTCTCGAAACGCTCATCCTGCAAATCGAGGAAGAATTTCGGCAGGTTTTCCGGTGTCACCAGGCCCTTGTAGGACAGGGTGTGCAGCGACAGCGTCGGCAGGTAGAAGTAGCCGTCCTCGGCCTTGTTGGCCTTCTCGGCCTGACGCCGTGCCATGTACAGGCGACGCTGGAAGGTCGCTTCGTCCATGCCGAACGGGCAGTTGACGAACACCTGCACGATGGCCGGCAGCGTCTTGATAGCATATTCGCCACAGGCGGACACGTCGACCGGCACGGTGCGGAAACCGGCCACTTCGAGTTCCTGCACTTCGAGGAATTCTTTCAGGCGGCGCAGACTGCGCTGGCCTTGTTCCTGCTCCGGATGGTGGAACACCAGACCGGCGGCGTAACCGACCTTGAGGGCGATGCCGGCCTCGCTGGCCACTTCGCGCAGAAAGCCGTCGGGCTTGCGGAACAACAGGCCACAGCCGTCGCCCGATTTGCCGTCGGCGGCAACGGCGCCACGATGCGTCAATTTGGCGAGCGAGGAGATTGCAGTCTTAACCAGCCAGTGGCTCGGTTTGTCCTCCAACTGGGCGATCAAACCGAAACCACAGCTATCCTGCTCGAAATCCGGGCGATACAAAGTGCCCTGCAGCCATTGCTGTCTATCCATACCATCTACCTGATTATAATGTGAAGCGGATGTTTCGATTCTACGGGCAAGCCGCGCCCTCCTGCAACCGCTTTTTGTGCAACGAACAATAACTTTAAAATCATAAGGTTACGAGCATTTTTTTGGCGAAAAAATAGCGCAAACCAGAATTTTTTTAAGAATTGTTTTTCATCGTTGTGACGCTAACTTTTATATAAGCGACACCAATAGCACTGTTTTGGTGCCATGCGTGGTGCATACGCATCACTTTGGTTCACTTGCTGTCTAACAATATACAATTTAGCCCATGCTCCGCCCTAAACCCACCCCTGCCACGCTGGAATTTGTCCGGCAATTAGCCGATCAGGCATTCGCCCGTTCGGCTGGGGCCCCACTGATCAATGGCAATACCATTGACCTGCTTTTCGACAGCACCGAAAACTTTCCGGAGTGGGAAGCGGCGCTGGCGGCGGCGCGCCACTCCATCCTGGTCGAGGTGTACATCTTTGCCGACGACGGCTTTGGCCAACGTATCCGGCAGCGGCTGATCGAACAGGCACAAAAAGGGATCAGGGTGCATCTGCTGGTCGACTGGCTGGGCAGCTGGAAGGAACATCTGCGAGGATTCTTCAAGCCGCTGCTGGCTGCCGGCGCCGAGGTGCGCGCCTACAATCGTCCCAGCCTGTCCGGCAGCAGCAGTCCCTTGGGGCGCAACCATCGCAAGCTGATCATCGTCGACGGTGCGGTGGCGTTCATTTCGGGGCTGGGCATCAGCTCGCGCTGGGAAGGCAAGCCCGCCAAGGGGCTGGAACCGTGGCGCGATACTGGTGCACGGCTGACCGGCCCGGTGGTGCAGGATGCCATCGACGCCTTTGCCGACAGCTGGGCCAGTTGCGGCAGCGCTCTGGGCGAAAACCTGTGCCAGGCGGAGCGGAACGAGTTCACCGGCGACGTGGCGGCACGGCTGATCGCCACCACCCCGGCCACCGCCAACCTGATGCGGCTGGACCTGCTGATCGCCAGTTTCGCGCGCCGCTCGTTGTGGCTGACCGACGCCTACTTCATGGGCACCAGCACCTACCTGACGGCGCTGCAGAACGCGGCCAAGGATGGCGTGGACGTGCGCCTGTTGGTGCCGCGCTCCAGCGACATCGGCTGGATCGCCACCGTATCGCGCACCCTGTACCGGCCGTTGCTGGAGGCCGGGGTGCGGGTGTTCGAATGGGATGGGCCGATGATCCATGCCAAGACGGCGGTGGCGGACGGCCGTTGGGCGCGTATCGGCTCGTCCAACCTGAACCTGTCGAGCTGGCTGGCCAACCGCGAGATCGATGTGGCGGTGGAGGATGAAGGGATTGCCGGCAGGCTCGCCGACAAGTTCCTCGATGACCTCGGTCACGCCACCGAAGTCCGGCTGTCGGCACATCGCCACCGTCCGGTGCTGAGCCGGCCGCGCCAGCGCGACTATCCGGGCCTGCTGCTGCCCAAACCGGGCGCGGCGGCGCTGGGCGCCTCGGCCGCCGCGCGCCAGGCGGCGCGCATCGGCGATGCGCTGGGCGCCGTGGTACGCGGCACCCGCGCGGTCGAAGCCAGCGAGGCCAGCTCTTTCCTGATCATCGGTGCGGTGTTGCTGGCGCTGGCGCTGATCAGCGCCTTCTTTCCCTATCTGATCGCCGGTCCGCTGGCGCTGTTGCTGTTGCTGTCCGGCGGCGCGGTGGTGCTGAAGGCGCTGGGGCTGTATCGGGCACGGTGGAAAAAAAAGCGACAGCCGGCGGGCACCTCGGAGCCGCAACGGGGGTCTGACGATAAACCGCCCACGGGGGGCTGAAACGATCATGTCAGGCCCATTCCGGCCCCTTGTTCCAGCGGTGCCGACCGCGTAGTGACCAGCCCGGCCACCGGCGCGCGTAAAACACGGCAAAACAGGGGTTTCCGTAGTGCAACATTGTTCACGATTATCCGCTACACTACGCGCTTTTCTTGGGTTGACCTAAGCCGGCTGGCGAAACGATTGCCCCCTGCAATCCCATGCGTACCGCGGTGCTAAGCGCCCTTTTCCCAGCGTGCCGGTGACGTTCCGGTGCGCCGTGTATGAGGACACAGGCATGCGTTTCCATTTCCCCATCGTCATCATCGATGAAGACTTCCGTTCCGAAAACACCAGCGGCTCCGGCATCCGTGAGCTGGCCGCCGCGATGGAAAAAGAAGGCATGGAAGTGGTGGGTTATACCAGCTACGGTGATCTGACGTCGTTTGCCCAGCAGCAAAGCCGGGCCGCCGGTTTCATCCTGTCGATCGACGACGAGGAGTTCGGCTCCGGCACGCCGGAAGAGGCGCTCGACGCGCTGGCCAACCTGCGCAACTTCGTGGCGGAAATCCGCCGCCGCAACCCGGACATTCCGCTCTACCTGTACGGCGAGACGCGCACCGCGCGCCACATCCCGAACGACATCCTGCGCGAGCTGCACGGCTTCATCCACATGCACGAGGACACGCCGGAGTTCGTGGCGCGCCACATCATCCGCGAAGCCAAATCGTATCTGGACACGCTGGCGCCGCCGTTCTTTCGCGCGTTGGTGCATTACGCCCACGACGGCTCCTACTCCTGGCACTGCCCGGGGCACTCCGGCGGCGTGGCGTTCCTGAAGAGCCCGGTCGGCCAGATGTTCCACCAGTTCTTTGGCGAGAACATGCTGCGCGCCGACGTGTGCAACGCGGTGGACGAACTGGGCCAGCTGTTGGACCACACCGGCCCGGTGGCGGCCTCCGAGCGCAACGCCGCACGCATCTTCAACGCTGACCACCTGTTCTTCGTTACCAACGGCACCTCGACTTCGAACAAGATCGTCTGGCACTCGACCGTGGCCGCCGGCGACATCGTGCTGGTCGACCGCAACTGCCACAAGTCGAACCTGCACGCCATCATGATGACCGGGGCCATCCCGGTATTCCTGATGCCGACGCGCAACCACTACGGCATCATCGGGCCGATTCCGAAGTCGGAATTCACGCTGGAATCGATCCGCGCCAAGATTGAAGCCAACCCGTTCGCCCGCGAAGCACTGGCCAAGAGCCCGCATGCCAAGCCGCGCATCCTGACCATCACCCAGTCCACCTACGACGGCATCCTGTACAACGTCGAGGAGATCAAGGGCATGCTGGACGGCGAGGTCGACACGCTGCACTTTGACGAGGCCTGGCTGCCGCACGCCTCGTTCCACGACTTCTACGGCGACTTCCACGCCATCGGCGAGGGGCGCCCGCGCTGCAAGACGTCGATGATTTTCTCGACGCAGTCCACCCACAAGCTGTTGGCCGGCATCAGCCAGGCCTCGCAGATCCTGGTGCAGGACCCGCAGGAGCGTCAGCTCGACACCGCCTGGTTCAACGAGGCCTACTTGATGCACACCTCCACCAGCCCGCAGTACGCGATCATCGCCTCGTGCGACGTCGCCGCGGCGATGATGGAACAGCCGGGCGGCCAGGCACTGGTGGAAGAGTCGCTGGTCGAGGCGCTGGACTTCCGCCGCGCCATGCGCAAGGTGGACGAGGAATACGGCCACGACTGGTGGTTCAAGGTATGGGGCCCGAACCAGCTTTCCGACGACGGCATCTGTGATCCGGCCGACTGGGAACTGAAACCGGGCGAGCGCTGGCACGGTTTTGCCGGCATCGAGGAGGGCTTCAACCTGCTCGACCCGATCAAGGCCACCATCCTTACCCCGGGGCTGGACGTGGACGGCAGCTTCGAGGACATGGGCATCCCGGCGGCCATCGTCACCAAGTACCTCACCGAGCACGGTGTGGTGGTGGAAAAGACCGGCCTGTACAGCTTCTTCATCATGTTCACCATCGGCATCACCAAGGGCCGCTGGAACACGCTGATTTCACTGTTGCAGCAGTTCAAGGATGACTTCGACAAGAACCAGCCGATGTGGCGCATCATGCCGGAGTTTGTCGCCAAGTACCCGCAGTACGAGCGTGTCGGCCTGCGCGACCTGTGCCAGCGCATCCACGGCCTGTACGGCCGGCACGATATCGCGCGGCTGACCACCGAGATCTACCTGTCGGAGATGGAACCGGCGATGCGCCCGGCCGACGCCTTCGCGAAGACCGCGCACCGCGAGATTGAGCGCGTGCCGGTGAACGAGCTGGAAGGCCGCGTCACCGCGGTGCTGTTGACGCCGTATCCGCCGGGCATCCCGCTGTTGATTCCGGGTGAGCGCTTCAACAAGACCATCGTCGACTACCTGCGCTTCGCCCAGGAGTTCAACCGCGAACTGCCGGGCTTCGAGACCGACGTGCACGGCCTGGTGGCGATGGAGAAGGACGGCAGGAAGGTGTACTGCGTGGATTGCGTGAAGCAGTAAGCGCCGCCTAGCCACAAACAGGGCCGCCTCCCCCTCGGGAGGACGGCCCTGTTTGTTATTCGGCGCTATGAACCAGCGTTCCTTACCAGCCGTTCTCCAATGCCAGCTGTGCCGGTGCCGACAGGCGGCTGAGCTGGTAGCCCATGCTCTTCAGTTGGTGGTGGGTGTCGGTCACCATCTGCGGACTGCCGCAGATCATGATGCGCGAGCGCTCGGGCGACAGCGTCAGCCCGGTGGCGCGCTCCAGCGTGCCGTCCTGCAGCATGGCCGGAATGCGCGCCGACAACGCACCGGGCACGGTTTCGCGCGTCACCACTGGCAGGTATTGCAGCTTGTGGCCGTGCTCGGCCCACAGCGGGTGGCGGCGCAGCGCGGCGATTTCGGGCTGGTAGCTCAGTTCGACCGCCTCGCGCACGCTGTGTACCAACACGATGTGGCGAAAGCGCTGCCACACGGCGGCTTCGTGCAGGATGGACAGGTACGGGCCGAGCGCGGTGCCGGTGGCGAGCAGCCACAGGTCTTCGCCGTCGGGGAAGCGGTCGGCGGTGAAGAAGCCATGCGGGGTCTTGTCGACCAGCACTTCGTCACCGACCTCGAGCCGGGCCAGGCGCGGCGAGAACTCGCCCTCGGGCACCACGATGGAGTAGAACTCCAGGTACTCGTCCCAGCTGGCGGAGACGATGGAGTAGGCGCGCCAGATGAAACCGGTCCCGGGAATCTGCAGGCCCAGCCGGGCGAACTGGCCGGGGATGAAGCGGAAGGCAGGGTCGCTACTGAGGCGGAGGCTGATCAGCCGGTCGGTCCAGCACTGCTTCCACAGGATGCGTTCGGCAGTAAATTTCTCGGCGCTTGCGGGCATGGGGATCCTCCCTAATATCCGACTGTTTTACTCGGATATTACCTCAAGCACGTAGCTGATGCCACCGTGCAGCAGCTTAACCCTGCAGCAGGCCGATCAGCTCGGGCAGCGCCGCAATGGCTGTCACCCCCGCCGGCACCGGCAGGCCCGCCGGATTGAGCCAGACGGCATAGAGGCCGGCAGCCTGTGCCGTCTGCACGTCATTGGCGAGCGAGTCGCCGATCATCCACAGTTCAGCCGGCGACACCCCCAGCCCGGCTGCGATGCGGCGGTAGAACATCGGGTCGGACTTGGCCACGCCCAGTTCGCGACGGCAGAACACGCGCCCGATCAGGCCGTCCAGCCCAACCCGTGCCAGCGCGCGGCGCACATCGGCGCTGCTCGATTCGGCGGCGTTGGTGGCGAGGTGGCACGGCAGCCGACCGGCGAGCACGATCAGCACTTCCCGCGCACCGGGCATGGCGTGCACCTCGGGCCAGCACCACATGCTGCCGTGCTGGCCCGGCAGGTCGGCCATCAGCGTGTCGCCCCAGTCGAACAGTAGGTGGAGAGGACGGGTCATCGGGTCACGCCTTTTCAGCTCAAGCCAGCGCCTGCGCCAGGTCGGCCAACAGGTCGTCGATGTCCTCGACGCCGACCGAGAAGCGCAGCTGGCCTTCGCGGATGCCGAGGGCCGCCTTCTGTTGCGGCGGCATGCCGCCGTGCGACATGGTGTAGGAGTGATTGACCAGCGACTCGACCCCGCCCAGCGACTCGGCCAGCAGGAAGTACTGCAGGCGCTCGGCGACACGGCTGGCGGCGGCGCGGCTGTCGTCCTTGAGGTAGACCGTGACGATGCCGCCGAAGCGCCGCATCTGGCGGCGCGCCAGCTCGTGCTGCGGGTGGTCGGCGAGGCCGGGATAGAACACTTTCTCGATGGCCGGATGCGTCGCCAGGAAGGCCGCCACGCGCTCGGCGTTGTCGCAGTGGCGCTCCATGCGCAGGTGCAGCGTCTTGATGCCGCGCAGCGTCAGGAAACAGTCCTGCGGGCCGGGCACGCCGCCGGTGGCGTTCTGGATGAACTTGATCGACTTGGCCAGCGCCTCGTCCTTCACCGCCACCAGCCCGAGCAGCACGTCGGAGTGGCCGCCGAGGTACTTGGTGGCCGAGTGCACCACGATGTCGGCGCCCAGATCGAGCGGGTTCTGCAGGTAGGGTGTGGCGAAGGTGTTGTCGACCGCCACCTTGACGCCGTGCTGATGGGCGATAGCCGCCAGCGCGGCGATGTCGACCAGGTTCAACAGCGGGTTGGTGGGCGACTCCAGCCACAGTAGCCTGGTCGCCGGGGTGAGTACTTCGGGCAAGCTGGCCGGGTCGCTCAGGTCGATGAAGCGCACTATGATGCCGGCCGGCGCCATGACCTTGGTCAGCAGGCGATAGGCGCCACCGTACAGGTCGGCCACCGCCAGCACCTCGTCCCCTGGCTTGAGCGTGGCGCGCAGCACGGCATCGATGGCGGCCATGCCGCTGCCGAAGGCGAAGCCGTGCGTGGCGTTTTCCAGCGCCGCCAGGCAGGCCTCCAGCGCCGCGCGCGTTGGGGTGCCGGTGCGGGCGTAGCCGAACTCCAGCGTCTCACCGACGTGGTCGTGGGCAAAGGCCGAGGTCTGGTACACCGGCGGCATCAGCGCGCGGTGGTGCTGGTGATGGTCGTAACCGCTGTGGATGGACTTGGTGGCAAATTTCATGGCGACTCCTCACTGATCACGCCGCACTGACGGCGGGCACGGACGCCTCAGAATATGGAAAAACCCTGCAAGACTTTGCTTTACAGGGTTTTTGACATGTTGCGACAGGTAGCGCAACGTCACATTCGCCTAGACGTTGAACAGGAAGTTCATCACGTCGCCGTCCTTCACCACGTACTCCTTGCCTTCGGAGCGCATCTTGCCGGCTTCCTTGGCCTTGGCTTCGCCGCCGCAGGCGATGAAGTCGTCGTAGGAGATGGTCTGGGCGCGGATGAAGCCGCGTTCGAAGTCGGTGTGGATCACCCCGGCCGCCTGCGGCGCGGTGTCGCCGACGTGGATGGTCCAGGCGCGCACTTCCTTCACCCCGGCGGTGAAGTAGGTCTGCAGACCCAACAGCTTGTAGCCGGCGCGGATCAGACGGTTCAGGCCCGGCTCTTCCAGCCCCATCTCGGCCAGGAACTCGGCCTTGTCGGCGTCGTCGAGTTCGACGATTTCCGATTCGATCGCCGCGCACAGCGCCACCACCGGAGCGCCTTCCTTGTCGGCCAGCGCCTTGAGCTTGTCGAGGTGCGGGTTGTTCTCGAAACCGTCTTCGGCCACGTTGGCGACGTACATCGCCGGCTTGATGGTCAACAGGCAGAATGGCTTCAGCAGCGCCTGTTCTTCGGCGTCCAGGCCGAGCGAACGCGCCGGCTGGCCCTGGTCCAGATGCGCGCGCACCTTCTCCAGCACGGCGATCAGGCGGATCGCGTCCTTATCGCCCGACTTGGCCTTCTTGCCGTCGCGCTGGATCGCCTTTTCCACCGTGGTCAGATCGGCCAGCGCCAGTTCGGTGACGATGGTCTCGATGTCGGAGATCGGATCGACCTTGCCGGCCACGTGCACCACGTTGTCGTCGTCGAAGCAGCGCACCACGTTGACGATGGCGTCGGTCTCGCGGATGTTGGCGAGGAACTGGTTGCCGAGGCCCTCGCCCTTGGACGCGCCCGCCACCAGGCCGGCGATGTCGACGAATTCGACAATGGCCGGCTGGATACGCTGCGGCTTGACGATGGCCGACAGCGCCGCCATGCGCGGGTCCGGCACCTCGACGATGCCGACGTTGGGCTCGATGGTGCAGAACGGGTAGTTGGCCGCTTCGATGCCGGCCTTGGTCAGCGCATTGAAGAGGGTCGACTTGCCGACGTTGGGCAGGCCGACGATGCCGCACTTGAGACTCATGACTGCGTTCCTCTTGATAATCTTTGCAAAGGGTGGCCGCAGCACGCTTGCGGCCGGATAATCACTTGGCTGCGGTATGCAGCGTTTTCATCGCCCCCGGCATGTCGCCGGCGATGGCCTGCGGCAGCACCCTGAGCGCCGCCGCCATGGCGTCCTCGATGGCGCCCTGCTCTTCGCTGCGCGGCTTCTTCAGCACGAAGCCGACCACCTCGCTACGCTCGCCCGGGTGGCCGATGCCCAGCCGCAGGCGCCAGAAAGTCGGCGTGCCGAGCCGGGTGATGATGTCCTTCAGCCCGTTGTGGCCGCCGTGCCCGCCGCCCTGCTTGAAGCGGGCCGTGCCCGGCTCGAGGTCGAGCTCGTCGTGCACCACCAGGATTTCCTCCGGGGCGATCTTGTAGAAGCGCGCCAGCGCCGCCACCGCCTGACCGGACAGGTTCATGAAGGTCATCGGCTTCAACAGCCACAGGTCGTTGCCGCCCGGCTGCGGCGCGCGCGCCACTTCGCCGAAGAACTTGCCTTCGCCTTTCAGCGCCGCCTTGTGCTGCCAGGCCAGTTCGTCGACCAGCCAGAAACCGGCATTATGACGGGTTTTTTCGTATTCCGGGCCGGGGTTGCCCAGCCCGACGATCAGTCGAATCCCGGACATGATTGCATTCCAATAAAAAAGCCCGTTGCGAGGCCATCAGGCAACGCAACGAGCTTGATCGTGCACGACAGCGGAATTACTCGGCGGTAGCGGCACCGCTGGCGGAAGCCACGGTCTGGTCGCCACCGCGCAGCAGGGCGGTGATTTCCACGCCTTCCGGCAGTTTCAGGTCGGACAGGTGGATCGACTGGCCAGCCTTGATCTCGCCCAGGTCGACTTCGATGAACTTCGGCAGTTGTGCCGGCAGCGCGCGCACGTCCACTTCGGTCATCACGTGGGAGATCTTGGAGCCTTGCAGCTTGACGGCTTCGGAGGCATCGGCGTTGACGAAGTGCAGCGGCACCTTGACGTGCATCTTTTCGTTCAGGTCGACGCGCTGGAAGTCCATGTGCATAACCAGTTGCTTGTACGGGTGCATCTGGTAGTCACGCAGCAGCACCGGCTGCTTCTCGCCGTCGATCACCAGGGTCAGGATCTCGGTGTGGAAGCCTTCTTCCTTCAGCGCGTAGTAGATCGGGTTGTGATCCAGCACCACGGAAACCGCTTCGGTGTTGGCGCCGTATACCACGGCCGGCAGTTTGCCAGCGTGACGCAGGCGGCGGCTCGCACTCGTACCCAGCTGTTCGCGCTTGGCAGCAATCAGTTCAAAAGACATGTTGAAACTCCAATTTCAGGTGAATGGCACCGCAGCGGCCGCGACCAGCCGCCACGATGTTTACGGCAGGCAGGCGCCCGTCGAAACCAGGTCCTCGTTGAAGAGGTAGGACACCGACTCTTCGTTGTTGATGCGGCGCAGCGTCTCGGCCAGCAGGCCGGCAATCGAGGCCACCCGGATGTTCGGGCAGGCCTTGGCTTGCGCCGACAACGGGATGGTGTCGGTCACCACCACCATGTCGATGTCGGAATGGGCAATGCGATCGATCGCCTGGCCGGAGAAGATGGCGTGGGTGGCGTAGGCCAGCACGCGCTCGGCGCCGCGCTCTTTCAGCGCGGAAGCGGCCTTGCACAGCGTGTTGGCGGTATCGATCATGTCGTCGACGATCAGGCAGGTACGGCCTTGCACGTCGCCGATGATGTTCATCACTTCGGCCACGTTGGCCTTGGGACGACGCTTGTCGATGATGGCGAGGTCGGTATTCAGCGCCTTGGCCATGGCGCGGGCGCGCACCACGCCGCCGACGTCCGGGCTGACCACGATCAGGTCTTCGATGCGCTGGGCACGGATGTCCTTCAGCAGCACCGGAGTGGCGTAGACGTTGTCCACCGGGATGTCGAAGAAGCCCTGGATCTGGTCGGCGTGCAGGTCGACGGTCAGTACGCGGTCGATGCCGGCCGAGGTCAGCATGTTGGCGACCAGCTTGGCGGAGATCGGCACGCGGGCGGAACGCGGACGGCGGTCCTGGCGGGCATAGCCGAAATACGGAATGGCGGCGGTGATGCGGCCGGCGGAGGCGCGTTTCAGCGCGTCGGCCATGGCCAGGATTTCCATCAGGTTGTCGTTGGTCGGGTTACAGGTGGACTGCAGGATGAACACGTCGCGACCACGCACGTTCTCCAGCAGTTCCAGCGCCACTTCACCATCGCTGAACCGACCCACATCCGCACGACCGAGCGAGATATCCAGATGCTTGACCACGTTCTGGGCGAGTTCCGGGTTCGCGGTCCCGGTGAAAACCATCAAACTGTCGTATGCCGCCATAACTCGTTTATGCCTTAGCTGAATAAAGAAAAAGCGTGTAAGGGAAACTTACACGCTTTTTTTCTCGTTCTCTATATTGTAGAGATTCTTGGCTGGGGAGGTAGGGATCGAACCTACGAATGCCGGAATCAAAATCCGGTGCCTTACCACTTGGCGACTCCCCAATAACTGGGCTAGAGGCTGTCGAACAACGGGTGGACGCTGAGTCCTTTTGCAACAAATCCGTTGTATTTATCCGACAGCGCCTTGTAAACTTTATCGGCTTCGATTTCCGAATCGCACTCCAGAAACACACAACTTCCGGAGCCTGTCATCAGCGGCGAACCGTATTTTTCAAGCTCGCTCACCACTTCGTTTACCGCTGGATACTTCGTCGTTACAACGCGCTGCAAGTCGTTTCGTCGTTGCTGCGTTGTTTCGAGGATTCGCATTATGCTGAGGTCGGAATTCCTTGTCAACAGTTCCGACGAAAAAATTTCAGCGGTCGGCACATGCACCCCCGGATGCAGCACCACGTACCACTTCTCTGGCAGGTCGAGCTCGGTCAGTTCCTCGCCGATGCCGGTGGCGAAGGCGCTGCGGCCGAACACGAACACCGGCACGTCGGCGCCCAGCTGCAAGCCAAGCTGCATCAGCGCCTCGCGCGACAGCCCGGTCTGCCATAGCGCGTTGAGCGCGATGAGCACGGTGGCGGCGTCGGAACTGCCGCCGCCCAGGCCGCCGCCCATCGGGATGCGCTTGGTGAGGCGGATGCTGGCGCCGAGCGGGGTGCCGCTGTAGCGCTGCAGCAGGCGCGCCGCGCGCACCGTCAGGTCGCGCTCGGACGGCACCCCCTCGATCGGGTTCAGCAGCTCGATCACGCCGTCGTCGCGCCGCGCCAGTTCGACGGTGTCGCTGTAGTCGATGAAACGGAACACGGTTTCCAAGAGGTGGTAGCCGTCGGCACGGCGCCCCACTACCTTGAGCATCAGATTGAGTTTGGCCGGAGCCGGATAGGCATGGAAGACGGCGGTCATGTCGGAAGGGCTCGAAAAAACGGAATTGGGTTGAGAAACTCAGCGCCAGGCGTGCACGACCAGACGGATCGACAGTTGATCGCGCTCCATCTCGACCCGCTTGGGGAACGGGCCGGGCTGGCCGGCGTCGCTGATGAAACGGATGGCCCAACCCTGCTGGTGCAGCACGCCGTCGGCGGAGACGCTCTGCGGCCAGTCCGGCGCCGCCAGGCCGCGAATCCACCACGCCAGGTTGGACAGCGGCAGCGGCCAACCCAGCGTTTGTTCGGTCAGGCTTTCCACGTCGGCGGCCTGGTAGGTCTTGCCGTCGGCCTGCAGCGTCACGCCGTTGCCATCGCGTTCGACGCGCGCCACGGTCGACCCGATCGGACTGTTGATCGACAGCTGGTCGCGCCCGGCGTCGTGATTCCAGTCGAAGTTGGCCACCTGTCCCTTGCCGTCGGCCTTGACCGACAGCCGGCCGGAGATTGAGAACGGCGTATCCTGCGGCCGATTGGCCTGGGCTTGCGGCCGGAACGCGACGTCACGCGTGGCGCAGCCGGTCAGCAGCAAGCCGCACAAGCCCAGCACCAGCCAGCGGCTCATGGCCGCTCCAGCCGGTGCACGGTGTCCTTCAGCATCTGCAGGCCGGATTCGCTGCCGGTGGCTTTTTTCCATACCTCGCGCGCCTCGTCGCGGCGGTTGAGCTGCCATAGCACTTCACCGTAATGGGCAGCGATTTCGGCGTCCGGCGAAGCGGTGAAAGCGCGCTGCAGATGCTCGCGCGCCGGCTCGAGGCGGCCGAGCTTGAACAGCACCCAGCCCATGCTATCGAGCACCATCGGATTGTCCGGCTCGGCCTGCAGCGCCTTCTCGATCAGCCCCAGCGCCTCCTGGTAGCGGGTGCTGCGGTTGGCCAGTGTGTAGCCGAGCGCGTTGAGCCCCTGCGGGTCGCCGGGCTTTTCCCGCAGGTAGGCGCGCAGGTCGCTCTCGGCTCCCGCGAGATTACCCAGCAGGTCGGCCACCAAGGCTCGCTCGTAGAGCAATTCCGGCGTGCCCGGCTCCTCCTGCAGCGCCTGGCTCAGCAGCGCATGCGCCAGGTCGTAGCGCTTGGCGTCGCGGGCGATCTGCGACTGCGCCAGCACCACCTGGATGTGGCCGTTACCGCTGACCTCGAGCTTCTGCAGCCGGGCGATGGCGGCGTCCGGGCTGCCGGCGGCGGCGTCCAGCTCGGCCAGCCGTCCCTGCGCCGGCAGGTATTGTGCACCCTGCCCGACCGCTTCGTACCAGCGCCGCGCCGTGGGCACGTCGTTCTGCTCCTCGGCCAGCTGGCCGAGGGTGTAACGGATAAAGTCGCCTTCCGGGTGTTTTTCCGCCAACGCGGCTTCCAGATGACGCTTGGCCGCCGCCAGGTCGCGCTGCTGCAGCGCCAATAGGCCGGAACCGTACAGCAGTTCGGCGTTCTTCGGCTGTGCCTGCAGCAGTGCCTCGAAGGCGCGGCGCGCCTCGTCAAAGCGTTTGGCGCCGACCAAGAGGCGTGGATAGGCCATCTTCAGTTCCAGCCCGGCCTCGGGGCGCCGTTCCAGCTCCTTCTTCAGGAAGGCGATCGCGGCGTTGAGGTCGTTGCGGCGCAGCCGGTCGGTTTGCCAGGCCACCGGCAGATCCCATTTGGGGGCAATGCGCGCCAGTCGGTCGAACTCCTGCTCGACCACCGCGTCGTTACCGAGGTCTGCCGCCACCGCCAGCACCGAAAAGCGTGCCTCCGGCAGCTCGGGATAGCGTTCCGCCAGCTGCTGGATCAGCTCGTAGGCACCCTTCTTGTCGCCCTGCAGCGACGTCAGGCGGGCCAGTTGCACGAAAATGGCGCCGGCCCGGGCCGGTTCGCGCCGCAGCAGTTCTTCCACCAGCGGCCGGCTTTCGGCCAGCTTGCCCGAGCGCAGCAGGGTGATCAGCAATTGTTCGCGTGCGATATCGGAGTCCGGGTCGAGCTCCACCCACAGCGCCAGCGCCTCGGAGGCTGCCTTGAGCTGGCCAGAGAACAGGGCGAACTCGGCGGCGCGCTGCGCCAGCCGCGGATCGCGGGTCTGGCGGGCGAGGTCGAGATAGGTCGCCGCCGACGCGCCGGCCGCGCCGCGCTGGGCGGCGATCTCGCCGGCCAGCACGCCAAACAGGATATGGCGGTCGAGCTCGACCTTCGGCAGCTTGGGATCGGGGGCATCGGCCTTGGCCGTACTGGCGTCGTCGGTACCGTCGTCGGGGACGCTGTTCGCCGCCACCGCTGGGGAGGCCGGTACCGCAGTAGGCTCAGGCTGACGGGTCGCCGCACAAGCGGACAGCAACAGCACCAAGAGGAGGGGAAGGGTTCGGTTTAACGGTTTCATGTGCATGGAGTATTGACCCGGCGAACGCGTAGAATACCACGCTCATTGATACTATTGATGGCAGGGGAGCGCGGAATAACATGCCTGAATTACCCGAGGTGGAAACCACCCGGCGCGGGGTAGAGCCACATCTCTCCGGCGCCACCGTCACCGGCGTCGTCGTGCGCGAAGCCCGGCTGCGCTGGCCGGTGCCGCCGACGCTGGCGGCCACGCTCACCGGCCTGCCGGTGCTGGCGGTGCGCCGGCGCGCCAAGTATCTGTTGCTCGAGTTCGCCAGCGGTACGCTGCTGGTTCACCTCGGCATGTCCGGCAGCCTCCGGCTGGTGGCGGCGGACACGCCGCCGCAAAAGCACGACCATATCGATCTCATTCTGGATGGCCGCACGGCGCTGCGCTACCGCGATCCGCGCCGTTTCGGCGCCATGCTGTGGCACGTCGGACCGATCGAGTTCCACCCGCTGCTGGCGGCGCTGGGACCGGAACCGTTAGGCGACGAGTTCGACGGCGATACGCTGTACCGCGCCAGCCGCGGGCGCACAACGGCAATCAAGCAGCTGCTGATGGACAACCACGTGGTGGTCGGGGTCGGCAACATCTACGCCAACGAGTCGCTGTTTTACGCCGGCATCCGCCCGGGACGCGCCGCGCGCCGGCTGACCCGGGCCGATTGCGACCGTCTGGCCGAGACGGTCAAGAGCATCCTGGCGCGCGCCATCGAGGCGGGCGGCAGCACGCTGCGCGACTTCGTCGGCGCCACCGGCCAGCCCGGCTACTTCCAGCAGAGCTACGCGGTGTACGGCCGCGCCGAACAGCCCTGCCACGCCTGCGGTTCACTGATACGTCAGATTCGCCAAGGACAACGGAGTTCCTACTACTGCCCGCTGTGCCAGCCATGGTAGAGTCGGGCCATCCCGTTCACAGCCGGACCTTGCCTTTACCGATGCACCCAACCCGCCCCACCTCGCTGCCGACCCGCGGCTACCGCCTGGCCCGCATGGGGCTGCACATTGCCATCGGGCTGGCCATCGTCGCCACCCGTTTCCCGCGCCTGGCCAACGCCGAGCGCGCCGTGGTGACGCAGCGCTGGTCGCGCAAGCTGTTGCAGATCCTGGGGATAACGGTGGAGGTGGCCGGAGACTCGCCCGGCTTCTACCCGAGCAACACCCTCTTGGTGGCCAACCACGTGTCGTGGCTGGATATCTTCGTGCTGAACAGCTCGACGGTGTCGCGCTTCGTCGCCAAGCAGGAGATCCGGCGCTGGCCGGTGGCCGGCTGGCTGGTCACCAGTGCTGGCACGGTGTTCATCGACCGCAACAGCCGCCGCGATGCCAGCCGCGTCAACCAGCACCTGGCGCGGGCGCTGGAGAATGGCGGCTGCATGGCAGTGTTCCCCGAGGCGACCACCTCGGACGGCAGCGTGCTGCTGCCGTTCAAGCCTTCGCTGTTCGAATCGGTGCGCCAGTCGCGCGGTACCGTGCAGCCGGTGTCGCTCAACTACCGCACGCCGCACGACACGCCGTGCACCGCCGCCGCCTACGCCGGCGACACCACCTTCCTGCAGAGCCTGCACAGGATTCTCGCCACCCCGGCAATCCGGGTCGAGTTGCGCTACGGCAGCCGCCTCAGCGCCGATGGCGGCGCGGCGGGCGAACCGACCCGCTTCCAGCTGGCCGAAGCCGCGCGCGCCGAGATCGCGCGCGGGCTCAGGGCACTGCCAGCACCGCCCGGCACGGCAGCGAGAACACCTGCCGATCCTCCAGCCTGAGCGCGGTCAGGCTGCCGCCCCACAGGCAGCCGGTGTCGATGGACAGGATATCTTCGGTGACGTAGAGGCCGAGCGCCGACCAGTGGCCGCAGATGATCGGCGTGCCGGCGCTGCGCCGCCCCGGCGCGTCGAACCACGGCAACAGGTTGTCGGGGGCCTTGTCCAGTTCGCCCTTGAACGCCAGATCCAGTTCGCCGTCGCGCGTCACCAGCCGCATCCGCGTCATCGCGTTGACCACCAAGCGCAGCCGGTCCATGCCCTTTAGCTCGTCGCTCCAGCGCGTCGGCTTGTTACCGTAGAGGCGCGCCAGGAACTCGCGGTAGCGCGGGCCGGACAGGCTGTCCTCCACCTCTTCGGCCAATCCCATCGCCCGGTTGACGGTCCAGTCCGGCAGCAGTCCGGCGTGCACCATGGCAAAGCCCTGCTCTTCGATCATCAGCGGCTGGCAGCGCAGCCAGTCGAGCAGCAACTTGCCGTCACTGGCGTTGAGGATGTCGAGCAGTGTGTCGTCGGAGCGGACCTTGCCGAAGCCCTCCGCTACCGCCAACAGGTGCAAGTCATGGTTGCCCAGCACGATCTGCACCTTGTTGCTGTGGCGGAACACCCAGCGCAGCACCTCCAGTGACTCGGGGCCACGATTGACCAGGTCGCCGGTCAGCCACAGCGTATCGCGCCCGGGGTTGAACTCGATCTGGCGCAGCAGTTGCTGGAACGGGCCGAAACAACCCTGAATGTCGCCGATTGCGTAGGTTGCCATGATTGACTGTCCTCGATTAGCAGACCGGAAGGGAAAGCCTGTCTGCACAAGCGCGATGATACCGCATGCTACAATGCCCGGCCTGCATTACCGATTTGCGACGCGCCACCGGCCGGCGCGCCCCTCCCACCGGAAACGCCATGTCCGCACCGCAACTCAATCCGCCGCAACGTGCGGCCATCCACTACCTCGACGGCCCGTTGCTGGTGCTGGCCGGCGCCGGCTCCGGCAAGACCCGGGTGATCACCTTCAAGATCATGCACCTGATCCGCGAGGCGAAGATGGACGCGCGCAACATCGCCGCCATCACCTTCACCAACAAGGCGGCGCGCGAGATGCTGGAGCGCGTGACCAAGCTGATGACGCCAGCCGAAGTACGCGGGCTGACGGTGTCGACCTTCCACTCGCTGGGCATGCAAATCCTGCGCCAGGAAGCGACGCACCTGGGCTACAAGCCGCAGTTCTCGATCCTCGACGCCTACGACGCCGGCAAGATCATCTCCGACATCCTCAAGACCACCACCAAGGACGAGGTGCGCAAGGTACAGAGCCAGATCTCGCTGTGGAAGAACGACTTCAAGGGCGCCGAGGAGATGCTGAAGTTGGCCGACAACGAGTGGGAGCGCATCTGCGCCACCACCTACCTCGCCTACCAGGACACCCTGACCGCCTACCAGGCGATGGACTTCGACGACCTGATCCGGCTGCCGGTGGAACTGTTCCGCAACAATGAAGAAGTGCTGCAGAAATGGCAGCACAAGCTGCGCTACCTGCTGCTCGACGAATACCAGGACACCAATACCTGCCAGTACCAGCTGGTGAAACTGCTCACCGGCGTGCGCGGCATGTTCACCGCGGTGGGCGACGACGACCAGAGCATCTACGCCTGGCGCGGCGCCAACATGGAAAACCTGCGGCTGCTGCAGCAGGACTTCCCGAAACTCAAGATCATCAAGCTGGAGCAGAACTACCGCTCCACCGCGCGCATCCTGCGCGCTGCCAACTCGGTGATATCGAACAACCCCAAGCTGTTCGAGAAACAGCTGTGGAGCGAGCTGGGCCTGGGCGAGCCGATCCACGTGATCCGCTGCAAGGATGAGGAGCACGAGGCCGAGGTGGTGGTGCAGCGCCTGTTGGCGCACAAGTTCGAGTGCCGCACCGAGTTCAAGGACTACGCCATCCTGTACCGCGGCAACTACCAGGCGCGCATCTTCGAACAGGCCCTGCGCAACCAGCGCATCCCCTACCAGATGTCCGGCGGGCAGAGCTTCTTCGACAAGACCGAGATCAAGGACGTGATCGCCTACATGCGGCTGATCACCAACCCCGACGACGACCCGGCCTTCATCCGCGCGCTGACCACGCCCAAGCGCGGCGTCGGCGCCGGCACACTGGAAAAGCTCGGCGCCTGGGCCGGCGAGCGCAAGAAGTCGCTGTTCGCCGCCGCGCACGAGGAGGGCTTCCGGCTGCAGGTGCAGCACGCCCAGCTCGAACCACTGTCCCAGTTCTGCGACTTTATCAACCAGCTGCAGTACCGTGCACTACGCGAGCCGGCCGGCGAGCTGGCGCAGGAGATGCTCAAGGCCATCGGCTATGAAGCCTGGCTGTACGACAGCGAAGACAGCCCGCGCGCCGCCGAAACCAAGTGGAAGAACGTACAGGAGATGGTGGCCTGGCTCACCAAGAAGGGCACGGCCGATAACAAGAACCTGATCGAACTGACCCAGCTGATCGCGCTGATCACCATGCTGGAAGGACGCGACGAGGGCGAGGTGGACGCGGTCAAGATGTCCACGCTGCACGCCTCCAAGGGCCTGGAATACCCGCACGTGTTCCTGGTCGGCTGCGAGGAAGGCATCCTGCCGCACAGCGAGTCGGTGGAAAACGGCATGATCGAGGAGGAGCGACGGCTGATGTACGTCGGCATCACCCGCGCCCAGAAGAGCCTGACCCTGACCCACTGCGTCAAGCGCAAGCGTGCCGGCGAGTGGCAGTTCGTCGACCCGTCGCGCTTCATCGACGAGATCAATGGCGACGACCTACGCCACTTCGGCAAGCCTGGCGCCGAGCCCGTGGTCAGCAAGAGCGAAGGCAAGTCGCGGCTGGCCAGTCTCAGCGCGATGTTGGGAGAGAAGAAGGGCAAGGGCGGCGCCGAGTAAGACGCGCCCCTACCCCTGCCCGGGAAGACTCACCAACGGGCCGGCAGGTGCTCCCGAATGGCTGTGGCATCGAGGTGCGTCAGCTCTTGGGAGACCCGCAGTGACACCATGCGCTCGACTTCCTTGGGCAGGCATTCACCCAGCTGACCGAGAAAATGCGGCGGCGCCACCAGCACCAGCCGGGCGAAACTGCCGTCCGCCCGTCCTTGCGTCAGCGCCTGCGCCAGCTTGCGCGCGAAGGCCGCTGCATCGTGCTCTTGCGGGTCCTTGCGCGAGACCATCGCCAAGCGGCCGCCGCGCGGCGGTTCGGCGTTGTTGCCGCCTTCTGCGATCTCCCCTTCTTCCGCATTGATTTCCACCGCTTCCGTCAGATGATGACCGCTGGCATCGTGCTGGAAAATCCGCGCGCGCCGGCTGTCGGCCACGACAACCCATGAAGCTTCCATGTCAGTCCCTCCACTCTAGTAGGCGGTCACAACACCCCCTTCGCCGGGCCGCTCCGACACTCCGGGCAACGGCCGCCCCACCCCGCGACGGCGGGGCAAAACAGCAGCTGTTTCTAGGGTTATAGTGCATACATGTCCCTCCCCCCGAAGTCCCTCAAACACTGCGAATTCCGCTTCTACGAGGAGCTGAACGATTTTCTGCCGCCGGCCCGGCGCAAGATCAGCTTCCGGCACGCCTTCACCGGCACCCCCACCGTCAAGGATCGCATCCAGGCGCTGGGCGTGCCGCACACCGAGGTCGACCTGATCCTGGTGGACGGCGTGTCGGTGGACTTCCAACACCACCTGCACGGCGGCGAGCGCGTGGCGGTCTACCCGACCTTCGAGCGCTTCGACCTGCATGAACTGAACCGGCTGCGCCCGACCCCGCTGCGGCACCCGGCCTTCGTCCTGGACGTCCACCTCGGCCGGCTGGCGCGCTACCTGCGGCTGCTCGGCCTGGACACCCTGTATCGCAACGACTGGCCGGACGAGGAACTGGCGCGCGTCGCGCTGGCCGAGCACCGCACCCTGCTCACCCGCGACATCGGCCTGCTGAAACGCAACGCGGTCACCCACGGCGCCTTCCTGCGCGCGACTGCGCCGCGCCAGCAGCTGGTCGAGGTGCTGGAGCGCTTCGACCTGTGGCGGCAGCTGCAGCTGTTCAGCCGCTGCGCGCAGTGCAACGGCGCCATCGCGCCGGTGACGCGCGCCAGCGTCGCGGCCGAAACGCCCCCCCGTGTCTATGCCTATCAGCGCCACTTCTACCGCTGCCTGGGCTGCAACAAGCTGTACTGGGAGGGCAAACACTGCGACCGGCTGCGCCACTGGCTGGAGCCGCTGCTGCGGGAGCGCGGCCTGGAGTGGCCGGAGTCGAAGGGCTCTTGAGCCACGACGGCGGCAAATTGCAGGCATAAAAAAGCGCGCCGTAGGCACGGCGCGCTTTTTTTTTACTTCAACAACAAGCAGCAAACAGCTTACTTGGAGTTGTTCACCATGTATTCCACCGCGGCCTTGAACTCTTCGTCGCTGCCGGTGAAGCCACCCTTCGGCGGCATGGCGTTCAGGCCCTTGGTGGCGGAGGCGATCAGGCCGTCCATCCCTTTTGCCACACGCGGCCCCCAGGCGGCCTTGTCGCCGAACTTGGGCGCGCCGGCCGCACCGGTGGAGTGGCACGCGGTGCACACGCTATCGAAAATCTTCTTGCCGGCCACGTTCGGGTCCAGCGCCGCGCCAGCCTCACCGCCGGCCTTCGGCTCGGCGAACTTGGCGCCACCGGCGTTGGCCATGTAGGCCACGGCACGTTTCACTTCGTCGTCGGTCAGGTCGGCTGCACCGCCCTTGGCCGGCATGGCGTTGAAACCGCTCAGCGCGTGCTGCACCAGGGTGTCGAAGCCCTGGGCAATGCGCGGCCCCCAGGCGCCGCTGTCGCCAAACTTGGGCGAACCGGCCAGCCCGGTACCATGACAGGACATGCAGATGCCCTTGTAGACCTGCTCGCCGTTGCGCATGCCCGGAGGCGCATCGCTGGCCACGGACACACCGACTGGCTTCAGGCGAGCGGCCACCGCTTCCTTGGTCATGACTTCGGCATCCACGTTGAAACCACTGGTGGCCAGCTTGGCCAACAGCCAGATTGCCACGACAAGAAAGACAACGACACCGATCAGGACCTTGACAATCTGTCCCGGGGCCATCCCGTTCCCATTACTCATTCCGAGCCTCGCCTGAAATATTAATGACAATGAAGAAATCAGGGGGATTATACGAGAAGCCCAACGGCAAGGCAAAAACCCCTCACTGGACGGGCCAGAACAGTTAGGCTATCATCCGCCTGCTCTGCAAAGCACCCGTAGCTCAGTTGGATAGAGTGTCAGCCTCCGAAGCTGAAGGTCGTTGGTTCGATTCCAATCGGGTGCGCCAGGAATATCAAGGGGTTACATCATGGCCACACGGCCAATCATGATGTAGCCCCTTTCCACGTTAACCACCACGTTAACCAAAACTTGCCGCTACCCTCTGACGCCAGCCTGCCAGGCTTCCGGCTACCCCAAGTTTCAACCTCGCTTTGGCGTGCAAAAACGCTCGAGCGACGGGGTTCGAGCTACCCGCGCCGTCCACGGCTGGAAAGGACCCGCGCTTGCCGCTTTAGTTACTGCGTAACGTCGTCGGCATCCAGCCGCAGTCGACCATCGTAGTAGTCAGAATAGCCGTCCGGAATTGTCGCCACTCGGTCCAGGGCGGCCCGTTCGGCCTTGAGGCGCGCATAGGCGCCTACGGCCATGCCTGGCAGTTGATCGGACGTCATTCAGCGATGGGCTTGTTGACCGTCTCGTCTATCTCGTCCTGCGCCGATTCCGGCCCGTATGCAGTTGAAACCACCGGAATCTCCGGCAGGGGCACGTCTACGATGTCACCTTCCACGCTTGAATTCTCCATAGATGCGGTGGACCGCCCCCCCCCCCGAGCCGCTGGGCGGCGGGTCTTGGCTGCGGGCTGTTGCGGTATTCCGCCTGTCGTTGTGCGTTGCTCTTTGCCATGCTGTCCTCCCGTGCGTTACGCCGTAACAATATAGCCCGCCAGCCGGCGGCCCCCTAACTTGTAATTTCGCGCACACAAGAAAAACGGGGAACGGTCGGTCTGACCTGGGCGGCCCATTGGCGAGGA
>JACPUY010000026.1 GCA_016192025.1 Pseudogulbenkiania sp.
GGCCAGTTTCATGTCGGTCACCACCGGTGCCAGCAGGTGCGGGATGTCGTTGTACACCGACAGTTCCAGCATCTTCGGGTCGATCATGATGAAGCGCACTTCATCCGGCGTGGCCTTGTACAGCATCGACAGGATCATGGCATTGACACCGACCGACTTGCCCGAGCCGGTGGTGCCGGCTACCAGGAGGTGCGGCGCCTTGGCCAGGTCCATCACCACCGGCTGGCCGGTGATGTCCTTGCCCAAGGCCAGGGTCAGCCTCGACTCCGGCTGCTGGAACACGTTGGCCGACAGGATTTCCGACAGGCGGATCATCTGTCGGCGCGGGTTGGGCAACTCCAGCCCCATGCAGGTCTTGCCGGGAATGGTCTCGACCACGCGGATCGACGCCAGCCCCAGCGCACGCGCCAGGTCTTTCACCAGGTTGACCACCTGGTTGCCGCGCACGCCGACCGCCGGCTCCACTTCGTAACGAGTGATCACCGGCCCGGCGTAGGCGTCGACAACGCTGACCTTGACCTTGAACTCGGCGCACTTCTCCTCAATGACGATGCCGCGCTCGAGCAGCAACTCCTCGTTTTGCGGCTCTTCGATGCCGTCGGCCGGGTTGAGCAGCTCAAGCGGCGGCAGGCAGACCTCGCCGTAGATGACCGGCAGGGCGTGCTTGTGCGCCGTGGGCAGTGGAATGACCTCCTCCAACTCGGACTCCGACTCCGGCCATGCCATGTCGTCATCGGCGAAGGGCTCCGTGTCCACGAGCTGCGCGCCATCACCCTGAGGGGCCACGGCGGGCGCCGCAGCAGCTATCGGCCAGTCCGGCTCGGCGACGGGCGTGCTGTCTCTGCGTTCGCTGATGATTTCCCAGACCAGGCCGGAGGCTGGCTTGGGCGGCGTCTGGGGCGTGGCGGGAACGACCTGTGGCGTGGCCATGGCCGTCTCGATTGGCGCTGGCACCACGGCCGGCGCGACGGGGACGAAGGCCGCCCGCTCCGGCTGAGCCGCCACCCATTCGGGTTTGGCCAATGACAGCGGCTCCTCGTATTCGGCCGCCACTGCCGGGGCCGAGGCAATAGGGGGGTCAGCGAGCTCCGACGGGACTGAAATCGGCTCTGACGCACTAGCTTCCTGCTCGGCTGGCGGCGGCTGATCCTCCGGCTGCACTACCGCGCTTAGCGGGGGGGGGTATTCAGGCTTGATCGGTACGGCAGCAGGGCCGCTCGGTGCACTTTGGGCCGACGTGTACAGGGGATCGGACGCCATCGGCGGCGGTGCCATCACAATGGCTACCGGCACGTGCGGCTGAAACGGCCGGCTGACCTCCGCCGCCGGCGGAGCGGCCGGGGGAGGCACGGGCTTGGGTGTTGTCACGGCGGGACGCGGCGCTGCCGGCGGCGGGCTCACCTTGTGCGGTTTGGCCGGCGGGGTAATCCTCTGGAGCGGTTTTTCGGCATGGATCTGGCGCAACTGGGCGCGCACCTCGTCGGCGCCGATCAGTGGCAGCTCGGACTTGGCGGGAACCGGGGAGAACCGGGAGCGCACCTGACCTTTCAGGTCACTCTCGCGCTGACGCCGCCGTATCCCGGCATGCAGGTTGTGCTGCACATCGGCCAGCCCGATCACCGGGAGGGTCTCGCTGACAGGCTTAGGTTTCGACCGGCGAGGCGGTGGCTGAAAGCGCGGCAACTCGATACGCGGCAGATCCTTGTCCGGCATGCAGGGAGTGCCGCGCCGCACCACCGGCGCTGGCTCGGGGTGTGGCGTCACGGACTCGTCCGTCGCAGGGGCGGGGCGGACCGACGAGGGTGTAGGTGCTCGGGCAGGCCCTGGTCCGGGCCGCTTGACCGGTTCGAACAGCGTCGCGTCATCCCATTTCTCGACGGGCCTGCCCTCTTCGATGTCGAACAAGCGATCAAACCACCGCGTCAGCCTGCTCAGCGACAACTTGCCGCTATGCACCAGCCAGACTCCGATAGCCACTACAAACAGAAACAATACGACCCACACCATCAAATCCAGCTTTCCGTCATGTCTTGAAGCGTAAATTGAAATTGTACCCGCTTTTGCTGCGGCTTCGTGTGGGCAAGGGCAAACGAAACGCTGCCGCCGGAACGGGCAGCATGGGGTGACGGTTCCGCCTTTGCGCGGAGTGATAACAAAAGGCCCCGCCAGCACTGGCGAGGCCAAAAGGAGAGAGGAGAAACCTGATTGAAGTGTAGACGCTATCGTTGACGGCTGCGCCCACAGAATGTCACTGAGGCGTGCCCCACAGGCTACCGGGCACATAAGTGACGCCGGAAACGATAGGTTTGGCAGTCCGCACGATCCCGGCGCTCTTGATGCTCGGAATGCCGTCCTTGGCGGCGCCGCCAAACAGGACACGGGTGTCGATCTTGCCGGCAGGGTGTTCGATGGTGATCGCCCCCGGGTCCTGCGGGTCGAGCTCCACCAAGGCGGCGGCGACCGTTCCCGGAATGCTGCACGCCGCGGCAACGCACAAGGCACCGGTCACGGCATGGGCCGCATGGCAATTCCATGGTACGAAATAGCGGGAGCTGATATTGCCGCCACGGGCCGGCCTGGCCAGCAGCACGACTTTGGGAAGCACCTGGCCGCTGACGTCGCCCATGCCCATCAGCACCGCCGCCTTCAAGCGGATCTGCTCCAGCCTGGCGAGCAGGGCCGCATCGGCATCAAGCTCCTGCTTGGTTTCGTAGCCGGTCTTGCCGACCGATTGGGCGGCCAGAAAAACGATGGGGGTCGAGAAGTCGACGCACGACACCGCCACGCCGTCGACCTCGTCGCTGGGGTTCCCGGTCGGCAACAGCTTGCCCGTCTTGGCGCCGGCCGCATCCAGAAAATTCAACAGGATCGGCGCCCCGCTGCCGGGTACGCCGTCGATCTGGATATCGCCTTCGTAGTTCACCTTGCCGCCCGGCGTTTCCACGATGGCTTCAACGACTTTGTTGGTGTTGCGATTGAATATCCGCACCAGCGTCGTTGGCATGGACGCCTTGACCAGACCGTGCTCGATGGCGAACGGGGCGACACCGGAGAGCATATTGCCGCAGTTGGGGGTCGTATCCACCGTTTCGCTATCCACCGAGACCTGGGCAAACAGGTATTCCACATCGATGCCAGGGCGGGACGAGGCATCGACCATCACGACCTTGCTGGACAGGCTATCGCCGCCGCCCAGACCATCGATCTGGCGCTTGTCAGGCGACCCCATCACGGCCAGCAGGACTTTATTGCGTGTGGATTCGTCACGTGGTAGATCCCTTGACAGGAAGAATGGCCCCTTGGAGGTGCCGCCACGCATGACGACGCAAGGAATGGGTATCAGCATCAGATGTCTCGACAGGTAATTGATCTACCGTTCCATTCTCTGCATACGCCCAAGCCAAGAGAAATGAATTTATTTGTTATATTGATGCGCTTTAGTGATAAGTCGCATGGCAGCCGATGGCTCCGGCACGATCCGGACCGCCGACGAATCAGAGATCAAGGAGTTCGCCGTGGTACTCGCGGATCATCTGATAGAGTGCATCCGCTGCCGGGGAGAATTCGGCAGTCTTGCGCGAAATCAGCACCAGCACCCTCGATATCACCGGATCGACCAGCGGCAAAACCTTGATCCGGGGATAAGCATCCCGTTGCAAAGCCAGTCTCGGCAATACCGCCGCCCCCACCCCCTCGGCTACCAGACCCAGGGCAGTGGAAACCCGCTGTACCTCATAGACCGATTGCAAAACCAGGTTCTTATCCTTGAGGCCACGATCCAGCAAAGGACGATTGCCACTGAATTGACCGATGGAAATCAGCGGGTAGGCCTCGAGTTCCACCCAGGCGAGTTGCTCTTTGTCACTCAACGGATGATCGTCACGGCAGACCAGCACGAAGTCATCCTCCAGCAGGGGCACGTTGCTCAGTTCAGCATGATGCGAACCGGCGATGGTGATGCCGAACTCTGCCTCGCGCTGTAGCACGGCGCTGGAAACGCCGGCCGACGTGTGGTCTAGAATCTTGATGTGATTGTCGGGATATTTGGCCGAATATGCCTGGATGATTTTCGGCAAGAAACGTACGCCGACCGTCGGCACGCAGGCGATGGTGACGCTACCACGCCGCAGTTTGCCGGTATCGCGAATCTCCGTCAGCGAGCTGGCCAGCTCCGACAGCAGGCGTTTCGCATGGGGCAGAAAATCCTCTCCGATGCGCGTCAGCGCGACCGAGCGGGTGGTTCGCTCGATCAGCTTGACGCCCAGGTATTCCTCAAGATTCTGCAGCCGCCGGGTGATGCCCGCCTGTGAAAGATAAAGGCTTTCGGCCGCGGTCTGGAAACTGCCGCTTTCTGCAATCGCAATGAAAGCCTGGACGCCGATCGTATCGATTTTCATGATAAAAACTAAATAATGTTCTATATAAATTCATTTTACTTGGAAAAGCTCGCTGCGCAAAATCCGGACATCGCCCCCTCCCCGCTCGCTTCAGGGATGTGAGGAACGCGGTTCAGCCGGACACTGGCCCCGGAGTCTGTCAGGGAATGGCATGCCCCCAGAATGCTGAAGCGTGACAAGCGAACAAGATCACCCACGTTTCCACAGTGTGACTCCTTAGGCCACCTTCGAACAAGGTGGCATTTTTTTGCTTATTTCAGGGATGGAAGAGCAGTTCCTGCCGGACCTGACCTGACGATGGCGGAGGCGGGAGACCCGGACACGGCCATGCCGGACAGTGGATTGCCCTTGATCGATGCTCGAGCCGAAAAACAAAAACTCATCAATACAAAACAATAATGCATTTAACAAAATTGATAACTCTGGCGACAATGAAATGACACCACCGAGCAAACCGCGTGCTCCGACCGCCCGGACAAGGATTGGCCGAGACCCGCGAGCACAGCGACACCCAGTAAAAGAAGCCTGAACGGCACACACATAACAACGCTCGTTGTTTGCCAGATGGCAAGGAAGTTCCACTACACCTAAATGGAGATAGACATGAAGCGCCTGATCACCTCGATGGCAGTAGCCGCCGCCTTTACCGTAGCCGGTTCGGCCTTCGCCGCCAACCCCATCATCATCAAGTTCAGCCACGTAGTCGCGACGGATACCCCCAAGGGCCAGGCCGCCGAGTATTTCAAGAAGTTGGCCGAAGAGCGAACCAAGGGTCAGGTCAAGGTCAACATCTACCCGAACAGCCAGCTCTACAAGGACAAGGAAGAGCTGGAAGCCCTGCAAATGGGCTCGGTGCAGATGCTGGCGCCTACCACCAGCAAATTCGGTCCGATGGGCTTGAAGGAATTCGAGGTGTTTGATCTGCCCTATCTCTTCGCGAATGAAGAACAGGTCCATAAAGTCACCCGGGGCCCGGTGGGGCAAGGCCTGCTGAAAAAGCTGGAACCGAAAGGCATCAAGGGGCTGGCGTTCTGGGATAACGGCTTCCGCGTATTCAGCGCCAACAAACCCATCCGCTCGCCGGAAGACATAAAGGGCCTGAAGATCCGCATCAACTCGTCCAAGGTGAACACCGCCATCGTGCAGTCGGTGGGCGCCCTGCCGCAGACCATGGCCCTGTCCGAGGTCTACCAGGCCTTGCAGACCGGCGTGGTGGACGGTGCCGACGGCAACGTATCCAACCTGTACACCCAAAAGCAGTATGAGGTGCAGAAGTACGTAGCCGACACGCGCCATTCCTATAGTGGCTACGCCGTTGTGGTCAACAAGAAATTCTGGGATGGCCTGCCCGCCGACATCCGCACCACGCTGGAAGGCGCCATGAAGGACGCCTCGGAATACAACGACATGATGGCAGAAAAAGACAACGCAAAAGCCTATGCCGCCATCAAGGCCTCCGGCAAGACACAGGTTTATGCGCCGACTCCGACCGAAAAAGCGGCATGGGTGAAGGCAATGCAGCCGGTTCAGAACGACATGGCTTCCCGTATCGGCCCAGACATCATCAAGGCTGTCCGCACTGCCGTAGCCAAATAATCTGAAATCGGGGGACTCTCGACGAGCCCCTGGTTCTTGACCTCTTTTTCGGAGACCCGCTTGAAACTCCTGGATCATCTCGAAGAGTGGCTGATCGCTACGCTGATGGGGGCCGCCACCCTCATCACCTTTGCAGCCGTGATGCACCGCTACGGCTCCGGCGTCGACGCCCTCCAACCCATTCTGGCCCACATCCACATGTCCTGGGCGCAGGAACTGACCATTTACCTGTTCGTCTGGATGGCCAAATTCGGCGCCGCCTACGGCGTGCGCACCGGCATCCATGTCGGCGTCGACGTGCTGATCAACAAGCTCAACGACAAGAACCGTGCCGTGTTCATCGTGTTCGGTCTGTTGGCCGGCGCACTGTTCACCGGCATCATCGGCACGCTGGGCGCGACCTTCGTCTGGGAAATCGGCCACACCGAGCAGACCTCGGTCGACCTGGAACTGCCGATGTGGCTGGTCTACCTGGCGGTGCCGTGCGGCTCTTACCTGATGAGTTTCCGCTTCCTGCAGGTGACCTGGTCGTTCATCAAGACCGGCGACTTGCCCAAGCATGACCACGCCCACGTGGAGGGCATGGACGACGAGACAGCACAAGCCGACTGGGAGGTGGCGGAGGAAAACCTGCACCCGCACGGTCTGAAGTACAGAGGGGAAAAACAATGAGCGCACTGATCATTTTCGGGCTCTTGCTCGTGCTGATGCTGACCGGCATGCCGATCTCGATTTCGCTGGGTCTGACGGTACTGACCTTTCTGTTCACCATGACCGAGGTACCGATCGAGTCGGTGGCGCTGAAGCTGTTCACCGGCATCGAGAAGTTCGAGATCATGGCGATCCCGTTCTTCATTCTGGCCGGCAACTTCCTCACTCACGGCGGCGTGGCACGGCGCATGATCA
>JACPUY010000334.1 GCA_016192025.1 Pseudogulbenkiania sp.
CGCAGCACCGCCGCAGCTTCGGCCTGGCAGCACGGCACCAGCACGATGAAGCGCGCCTGACGGGCCAGCGCGAAGCGGATGGCGTCGTCGGTGGCGGTGTTGCAGGCGTGCAGCGCGGTGACCACGTCGATGCGCTCCGGCAACAGCGGCGAGGTGATCGACTGCTCCACCGTCAGATCAAGGAAGGTCATACGTTCGAAGGCCAGCCGTTCAGCCAGCTCGCGCGAGCGCGCCACCAGTTCGGCGCGGGTCTCGATGCCGTAGACGTGGCCGGCGCCCTTGTCCTTGAGGAACAGGTCGTACAGGATGAAGCCGAGGTAGGACTTGCCGGCGCCGTGGTCGGCCAGCGTCAGCTCGCCGCGCTCGTTCAGCACTTCGGCCAGCAGCGGTTCGATGAACTGATAGAGGTGGTAGACCTGTTTCAATTTGCGGCGGCTGTCCTGGTTGAGCTTACCGTCGCGGGTGAGGATGTGCAGTTCCTTAAGCAGTTCGATTGACTGCCCGGGCTTGATGTCGGGGATGGCGCTCACGCTGGAATCCTGGAAAAGGCGGGTTGCGCGCATTTTACCAAGCGGGGGCCGGGCAGGGCACGCACAATCGCTCCCCTTACCGGGGCCGGAGTCAGACGGCGTTCTGCAGCCAGCGCACCAGCGGCTGCAGATGGATGAGTGCCAGCCGTGTGGCGGCAGCACCGGGTAGTAGACCCAGCAGTAGCGCCGGGGCCGCACTCATCCGGAATCCGCTGTTCCTGATGCCGCCGCTCCACCGTGACGGCGGGCCAGTCGCCCACGCCGTCCTGGCCGCTCGAACCATCCCCTGTCGAACAGCATGACAGTCTGGCGGCTGCTTTTTTGCTGTCTGCCGACCGTTCAGCCTTCATGTAGCAGCGAGTGCTGGATCTCCGAGAAGGCCTGCGGTACGCGGATGAAGTTCAGCGAGATGCCGAGGCGACGCGCCATGTGCGAGGTCGAGAGCAGCCCGCACACCTCGTAGTGGCCGGTGTCGGGATTGTGTTCGACGACCAGCGCGTGCTGGCGGCCGAGCCGCTTCATCGTCGCCACCATGTGGCCGACCTTGGCGTCCGCCACGTCGTGCAGCACCAGCGCCTCGAGCTGGTTGCGCGGGGTCATCACGTCGCGCACCAGGATGTCGGCGTGGCGCTTGTTGTGTTCGAGCATGCACTGTACCGGCCGCTCGCCGAGCACGTCGGTGGCGGTGACGAGACCGGTCAGACGCCCTTCATCGTCGGTGACGAACAGCAAGCGGATACCGCGGCTGACCATCAAGGCATGCGCGACTTGCAACGTGACATCTTCGTGAACACTCACCGGGTCGACCACCTTGAGGTCGGTCATCACCTCGAGCGCCGGGCTGTCCATGGTGACAGGCCGCGACGGCCGCGCGTCAAGATGCACGAGATCGGTGGTTTGCGGGAGTGCGACAGTGGGCAGGGACTGGAACTGGCTTTCCATGAGGAGTCTCCTCTTCAGCATTGTGGTTTTGTAGTGGCCGGACGGGCCGGCAGCGCCTGCACACCTTTCATGGCGGGGAATGGATGACCCCGTTCGCAAAAAGACGACCCATTCTAGGCACGTTTCGCGCCTGGGTTAAAGCCCCTTCGACCGACTAATTGTTATGATTTGTGCGCGCGCAAAAAACCCCGGTCCGTCTTGCGACGAAACGGGGTTGGCCGTCTAGGCTGGCTGGCGCTGGCTTAACGCGTGATCGGCTTGTAGCGGATGCGCTTGGGCTTCGCGCCTTCCTCGCCCAGACGCTTCTTCTTGTCGGCCTCGTATTCCTGGTAGTTGCCGTCGAAGAAGGTCCACTGCGATTCGCCTTCCGCCGCCAGGATGTGGGTGGCGATACGGTCGAGGAACCAGCGGTCGTGGGAGATCACGAACACCGTGCCGGCGAACTCCAGCAGGGCGTCTTCCAGCGCGCGCAGCGTTTCCACGTCGAGGTCGTTGGACGGTTCGTCGAGCAGCAGCACGTTGCCGCCCTTGAGCAGGGTCTTGGCCAGGTGCAGCCGGCCGCGCTCGCCGCCCGACAGCATGCCGACCTTCTTCTGCTGGTCGCCACCCTTGAAGTTAAAGCGGCCGAGGTAAGCCCGGCTCGACATCTCGAAGCGGCCGACGTTGAGAATGTCCAGGCCGCCGGAGACGTCCTCGAACACCGTCTTGTCGGCGTCCAGTCCCTCGCGGCTCTGTTCGACGAAGGCCATCTGCACGGTCTGGCCGATCTTCACCGTACCGGAATCCGGCTGTTCCTTGCCGGCGATCATCTTGAACAGCGTTGACTTACCGGCGCCGTTCGGACCGATGATGCCGACGATGGCGCCGGCCGGAGCCTTGAAGCTCAGGTTGTCGATCAGCAGGCGGTCGCCGAAGCCCTTGGACACGCCGTCGAACTCGATCACCTCGCTGCCCAGGCGCTCGGCCACCGGGATGAAGATTTCCTGCGTTTCGTTGCGCTTCTGGTGCTCGTGGCTCGACAGCTCCTCGAAGCGCGCAATACGCGCCTTGGACTTGGCCTGGCGCCCCTTCGGGTTCTGGCGCACCCATTCCAGTTCCTGCTTCATCGCCTTGATGCGTGCGCCTTCCTGCTTGGCCTCGGTCTCCAGGCGGGCTTCCTTCTGCTCCAGCCAGCTGGAGTAGTTGCCTTTCCACGGGATGCCCTCGCCGCGGTCCAGTTCCAGAATCCACTCGGCGGCGTTGTCGAGGAAGTAGCGGTCGTGGGTGACGGCGACCACGGTACCGGGGAAGCGCACCAGGAACTGCTCGAGCCACTCCACCGATTCGGCGTCGAGGTGGTTGGTCGGTTCGTCGAGCAGCAGCATGTCGGGCTTGGACAGCAACAGTTTGCACAGTGCCACGCGGCGCTTTTCGCCACCGGACAGCGGGCCAATCTTGGCGTCCCACGGTGGCAGGCGCAGCGCGTCGGCGGCCAGTTCCAGCTGCAGCGCGATGTTGTCGCCGGCGCCGGCCGAGATGATCGCTTCGAGCTTGGCCTGCTCCTCGGCCAGCGCGTCGAAGTCGGCGTCCGGCTCGGCGTAGGCGGCGTAGACTTCTTCCAGCCGCTTCTGCGCTCCCATCACGTCGCCCATGCCGCTTTCCACTTCCTCGCGCACGCTCTTGTCGGCGTCGAGCTGCGGTTCCTGCGGCAGGTAGCCGATCTTGACGCCGGCCAGATGCTGTACCTCGCCGTCGTATTCCTTGTCGGCGTTGGCCATGATGCGCAGCACGGTCGACTTGCCGGAGCCGTTCAGGCCCAACAGGCCGATCTTGGCACCGGGGAAGAACGACAGCGAGATATCCTTGATGATCTGGCGCTTGGGCGGCACCACCTTGCTCACGCGGAGCATAGACATTACGTATTGGGCCATGACGGTTCCACGCTGATTGATTGAATCGTTAACCGGCCGATTCTACCAAAAGCCCACGCTTCGCGTGGGGCACCCGCAGAAGCGGCGCGTTTGTACAGCGGCTCCGGTCAACGTGGTGGGGACGGCGTGGGAGTTCAGAGCACGAACGCCAGCGCAAAGGTGGCCAGCATGGCGAAGGCGCAGCCGATCTTGGCGACGGTGCCGACGATGAAGCCGGCAAAGGTGCCCAGCCCGACCTTGCCGGCCTGGTAGACGTCGCGCCGGGCGAGGAATTCGCCGATCGCCGCGCCGACGAGCGGACCGAGGATGACGCCCGGCAGGGCAAAGAACAAGCCGACCAGGCTGCCGGCGAAGGCGCCCCACAAGGCCTGCCGGCTGGCGCCGGTGGCCTTGGCGCCGAGCAGGCCGGCCACGAAGTCGACGGCCAGCCCGATCACGGCGAGCAGTGCCAGCACGCCCAGCGTCAGCGCCCCCACGTGCTGGAAGTCGTCCACCCAGCCGGCCAGCGCAAAGCCGCCCAGCATCAGCGGCAGGCCGGGCAGGGCGGGGAACACGGTGCCGGCCAGACCGGCGAGCACCAGCAGGACGGACAGGGTGTAGAGCAGGATATCCAAGGCGGTTTCCGGTAACAGAGGACGGATGAATAAGAAACGGCGGCCGGCGCGAAGTTCCGCCACGGCCGCCGCACGTTCCGTCCGTTGGCGGAACTCAGCCGACGTACTCGTCCAGCAGCGTCTGCTGGGCGCAATGCACCTTGCCGCGCGCATGGCGCCGCTTGTAGCTGCCGTCCGGCTGCATGTCCCAGGCGTTGACGTTGTCTTCGAGGTAGATGCGCAGCCCTTCCTTGATCATGCGGCGCTTGATCTTGGGGTCGATCACCGGGACGCAGGTCTCGATGCGGCGGAAGAAGTTGCGCCCCATCCAGTCGGCACTGGAGAAGTACAGGTTTTCCTCGCGGTCGTTGTAGAAGTAGAACACGCGCGGGTGCTCGAGAAAACGGCCGACGATGGAACGCACGCTGATGTTGTCGGACAGCCCCTCGACGCCCGGGCGCAAGGCGCACACGCCGCGCACGATCAGCTGGATCTTCACTCCGGCCTGGCCGGCGCGGTACAGCGCGTTGATCACCTCGGGCTCCAGCAGCGAATTCATCTTGGCGATGATCTGCGCCGGGCGGCCCTCGCTGGCGTGCTTCGCTTCCCGCTCGATCGCCTCGATGATCATACTGTGCAGCGTGAACGGCGACTGGTGCAGCAGCTTCAGCTTGCTCGCCTTGCCCAGGCCGGTCAGTTCGATGAACAGGTCGTTGACGTCGCTGGCCAGCTGCTCGTTGCAGGAGATCAGGCCGAAGTCGGTGTAGAGGCGGGCGGTGCGCGGATGATAGTTGCCGGTGCCCAGGTGCACGTAGCGTTTCAGGCCGCCTTCTTCACGTCGCACCACCATCAGCATCTTGGCGTGCACCTTGTAGCCGAACACGCCGTACACCACGTGCGCGCCGGCGTCTTCCAGCCGCGAGGCCCAGCTGATGTTGGCCTCTTCGTCGAAGCGCGCCATCAGTTCCACCACCACGGTCACCTGCTTGCCGGCACGGGCGGCGGCGATCAGCGACTCCATCAGCACCGAGTCGGTACCAGTGCGGTACACCGTCATCTTGACCGCCACCACCTGTGGGTCGGTGGCGGCCAGGTTCAACAGGTCGATCACCGGCTGGAAGCTCTGGTAGGGATGGTGCAGCAGGATGTCGCCTTGCCGTATCGCGTCGAACAGGCTGGACTTCTTCTGCAGCGCCACGGGCAGGGTCGGCACGAACGAGGTGAACTTCAGGTCAGGGCGGTCGACCAGGTCCGGTACCTGCATCAGCCGCACCAGGTTGACCGGGCCGTCGACACGATAGACGTTTTCCTGTTCCAGCCCGAACTGGCTCATCAGAAATTCCTGCATGTGTACCGGGCAGGTGTCGGCGATCTCCAGCCGTACCCCCTCGCCGAACTGGCGCTGGCGCAACTCGCCCTGCAGCGCGGTGCGCAGGTTCTTCAGGTCTTCGTCTTCCACCGTCAGTTCGCTGTCGCGCGTGACGCGGAACTGGTAGCAGCCCTTCACCGTCATTCCGAGGAACAGTTCGTGCACATGGGCGTGCAGGATCGAGGACAGGAACACGAACATGTGCTTGCCGTCAGACAACTGCTCCGGCATCTTGATCACGCGCGGCAGGATGCGTGGCGCCTGCACGATGGCGATGCCGGACTGGCGGCCGAAGGCATCCTTGCCCTCCAGTTCCACGGCAAAGTTCAGCGACTTGTTCAGTACTTTGGGGAAAGGGTGCGACGGGTCGAGCCCGATCGGCGTCAACAGCGGCATCACCTCGCGGAAGAAGTAGCCCTTGACCCAGTCGCGCTGCTCGTCGGTCCAGTCGATGCGGCGCAGGAACAGGATGCCTTCCTCGCGTAAGGCGGGAAACAGCGTATCGCGCATTACCGCGTACTGCTCGCGGATCAGCGCATGGGTGGCTTCCGAAACCTTGCGCAGCGCCTGATGCGGAGTCATGCCATCCGGCAACGGGAGGTCCGGCTGGGTCTCCACCATCTCGTTGAGCCAGGCCATGCGGACTTCGAAGAACTCGTCGAGGTTGGACGAGACGATGCACAAGAAGCGCAGCCGTTCCAGCAGCGGCAGGCGGGGGTCTTCGGCCTGGGCCAGAACCCGCCGGTTGAATTGGATCAGTCCGATTTCTCGGTTGAGCAGCAAATCGTTCTGTTGCGACATGGTTTTTATGGTGCTTGCGCGGGTTGCTGGGGACGAAAAAGCCCTCGCGCGGAGGGCTTGGTCGGGATCAGTTGCCGCTGGGTGGGGTATAGCCGGTTGGCGCATCGGCGCCCTCGCCGAAGAAGTATGCCTCCAACTGGGCGGCCAGGTATTGACGGGCACGGGCGTCGGCCAGGTTGAGGCGGTTCTCGTTGATCAGCATGGTCTGGTGACGCAGCCAGCCTTGCCAGGCCTCCTTGGAAACATTCTCGTATACCCGCTTGCCCAGTTCACCCGGCAGTGGCGGGAAATCCATGCCTTCCGACTCGCGGCCCAGCTTGATGCAGTTGACGGTTCTAGCCATTGCGCTTCCTTGCAGCTATTGGATAACAGATTACTACCGTATTGTGTCATAGAGATGACGGTGCTTCCAGCCGGGGACGAGTTCAGCGCAGCGGCTTGATGAACACCTTGGAACGGCGCTGGTAATTGTAGAGCTGCTGTCGTCCCAGCGGCAGCTGGCTGATGTCGGCGACGACGAAGCCGCGCTCGACGAACCAGTGCGCGGTCTGGGTGGTCAGCACGAACAGCGAGGCCATGCCCTGTGCCCGCGCCAGGTATTCGACGTGCTTGAGCAGTTCCTCGCCGAAACCCGCGTCGCGTTTCTGCTGCGACACGGCCAGGCAGGCCAGTTCGGCCATGCCGGCCTCGGGGAAGGGATGCATGGCGACGCAGCCGAAGATCTTGCCGTCGTGCTCCAGCACCGAATACGACTTGATTTCCATCTCCAGCAGTTCACGGCTGCGCTTGACCAGGATGCCCTGTTCTTCCAGCGGGCGGATCAGGTCGATGATGTCGCCGATGTCGTCGATCGAGGCGTTGCGCACCTTCACCAGCGGGTCGCGCGCCAGCATGGTGCCGTTGCCGCCGTCGGTGAACAGTTCTTCCAGGATCGCGCCGTCGTCGAAGCGGCCGATCATGTGGACGCGGGCCACCCCCTGCCGTACCGCCTTGACCGCGCAGGGCATGTAGGCGGCCACGTCGCCGCTCAGGTTGCCGCTGGCGATCAGCGCTTCGGCCTCCTGGGCGGTCAGCGTGCTGGCGAACTCGCCGCGGCTGTCGGTGACGCCCTGGCTATCCACCATGAACAGCAGCTTCTCCGCTTTTAGCGCGATGGCGATATGGGTGGCGACCTCTTCCATGGTCAGGTTGAACGCTTCACCGGTGGGCGAATAGCCGATGCAGGACACCAGAACCAGGTCGCCGGCATCGAGGCGCGACTGCATCGCCTCGCTATCGACCCGGCGCACGCTGCCGGTGTACTGCATATCCATGCCGTCGATCACCCCCATCGGCTGGGCGGTGAGGAAGTTGCCGCCGGAGACGCGCAACTGGCTGCCGGGCACCAGCGCATGGCGCATGCTGGCCGACAGCGCCGCTTCGATCTCGTGGCGGGTCTGGCCGACCGCCTGCTTGACCAGTTCCAGCGTCTGGCTGTCGGTGCTGCGTTTGTCACCCCGGAAAACCTGGGTATGCCCGGCACGCTCGGCCAGCGTGTCGATTTGCCAGCGGGCGCCGTGCACCAGCACGATGCGCACCCCCAGGCTGACCAGCAGGTTGATGTCCTTGGCCAGGCTGGGAAAGCGGCCATCGCGCACGGTTTCGCCGTTGATCGCCATGACGAAGGTCTTGCCGCGAAAGGCGTTGATATAGGGGGCGGCTTCACGAAAAGAGAGGACAAACTCCCTGGTCAGCATGTCGGTTCTGGCTCCTGCCATGGTCGGGTTGAGGTGGCGCCAAGGGTAGCAGGAATGAAAGCCCATTTCATCAGGCGGCAGCGCCTTTGCATCTTGACTGGGGTCTGAAGGGAGTGGGGCAGAGGGCTCAGTGGTAAGAACGCCACTCCTCGGGAGTGTCGTCGCGGTCGCCGTGCGGGTGGTGCTGGTAGACGTTGGAAAACACCTGTTGTGCCGGGCTGGCCGGCACCGGTTCTTGCAGGTTGTGCAGCTGGACGTCCTCGCTGTAGTTGAGCCGCGAGAGGCGCAGCCGTTGCCAGGTCGAGGGAGGAAGCGAGTGGCAAGCCGGAGCGCTCCAGTTGCTGCACGATATCGGCCAGCGTGATGTCGGGCAGCAGATCGCTGACGATGAGCCGTCACACCCGGCCACTGGCACAGCTGGGCGGCGGCCGGTTCGACGTCAGCCGGCCGTTGCAGGATCAGGGTGCGGCACTTGAACCGTTCTTCCGCGGCCATGGCAAGGCTCCTTGTTGCCGGACGCCTTGCCCGCTGAGGGCCGGGCTGGCCTAGCTCCCCTTTTTATTGATCAGTATTTGCTGGACCTTGAGAATATTCAAGGCCTGTCCCAGCTGGTAATCGGCTTTCGGATTCGGCTCGCGCGATTCGTCCGCCGGCGTTTCCTTGCCGTTGTCGGGGGCGGGTGGCTGTGCCGGTTTGGCGGCGGGACGCTTGGCGGGCGGCTTGGCCGTGCCCTTGTCGCTGCCGTTGGGATTGGCCAGATGGTTTTCCAGGTCGGCCTCACGCACGCGCAAGGCTTGCTCGTTGGCGTTGAGCGTGCCGTCTTCCACCACCACGTCAGGCTCGATGCCCTTGGCCTGGATCGAGCGGCCGTTCGGCGTGAAGTAGCGCGCGGTGGTCAGCTTGATGCCGCCGGCGTTGCCCAGCGGCAGTACCGACGGCACCGAGCCCTTGCCGAAGGTCTGGGTGCCGACCACGACGGCCCGCTTGTGGTCCTGCAGGGCACCGGCGACGATTTCCGAGGCAGAGGCCGAACCGCCGTTGACCAGCACCACCATCGGGATGTTCTTGATGCCGGACGGCAGTTTGGCCAGCGGGTCGGCGCCGCCGCGGGCGTAGTTCTGCACCTTGGCGGTCAACCGCATCTTGGAGTCTTCGGCGCGGCCTTCGGTGTATACCACCAGCACGTCCTTGGGCAGGAAGGCGGCAGAGACGCCGACCGCGCTGTTGAGCAGGCCGCCCGGATCGTCACGCAGGTCGAGGATCACCCCCTTGAGCGGGGTCTTGTTGTCCTTGTACAGCGTCTGTACCGCCTGGGCCAGGTTCTCCACCGTGTGTTCCTGGAACTGGGTGACGCGGACGTAGCCGTAATCCTGCTCCAGCAGCTTGAATTTCACGCTCTTGGTCTTGATCACCGCACGCACCAGCGTCACCACGCGTGGCTTGGTTTCGCTCTTGCGGGCGATGGTCAGGGTGACTTTGGTGCCCGGCTTGCCGCGCATGCGCTTGACGGCATCGGTGAGGCTCAGCCCGCGCACCGGGGTGTCGTCGATCTTGACGATCAGATCGCCGCTCTTGATGCCGGCTTTCTGCGCCGGGGTATCTTCGATCGGGGCGATGACCTTGACCAGGCCGTCTTCGGCGCCGATTTCGATGCCGAGGCCGCCGAATTCCCCCTGGGTGCCTTCGCGCATTTCCTTGAAGGCATCCGGATCGAGATAGTCGGAGTGCGGGTCAAGGCCGGTCAGCATGCCCTTGATCGCCTCGTTGATCAGCTTCTTGTCTTCCACCGGCTCGACGTAGTCCTGCTTGATGCGGCCGAACACTTCGGCAAAGGTGCGCAGCTCGTTGAGCGGCAGCGGGGCGCTGCTGTCCTTGTCGGCGAAGGCCTGCAGGCTCAGGGTCAAGGCGCCGCCAGCCAGTGCCCCGGCGGTCAGCAGGGCCAGTTTTTTCATGCGTGTACTAGTCATAATCTCTGTGTGTTCCCGTTAAGGTGCCCAGCTTTGCGGGTTGACCGGGCGGCCCATATAGCGGATTTCAAAGTACAGCCCCGCCTCGCCGCTGTCCAGTGTGCCGGTGCTGCCGAGCGTCTCGCCGGCCTTCACCCGCTCGCCGCCGCCCCGGGCCATGGCGGACAGTCCGGTATAGACGGTCAGGTAATTGCCGCCATGATCGACGATGACGGCGTTGCCGAAGCCGCGTAGCGAGTCGGCGTACACCACCTGGCCGTCGGCGACGCTGTGCACCGGCTGACCGGGGGCAGCGCTGATGAACAGGCCTTTCCAGGTGGTGCCTTCTACGCGCCGGGCACCGAAGCGGCCGGCGATGCTGCCGGATACCGGCAATCGCATGCGGCCCTGCAGGCTCTTGAAGGATTTGCCGGCGCTGCTGCCATCGGCTATCGCTTCGACCGTTTGTTCCGGTACTGGTTTCACCGGTTCCTTGGGCGCCGGCTTGCCCTGGCGGCGCGCCTCGGCGGCGAGCCGGCGGTGCCGTTCGGCGGCTTGTCGGGTTTTTTCCTGCCGGGCCTGACGGGCTTCGGCCAATTTGCGCGCCTGTTCGCGGCGGCGGCGTTCGATGTCGCGGTTGATCTGCTCGATCAGGCCAGTCAGCCGCTGCTGATCCTCCTGCAGCTTGACCAGTTTGCCCTGTCGCTCGCGGATCTCGCCGGCCAGCGCCGCCAGCTTCTGCTGGTGCGCCTGCCGGTTCTGCTCGATCTGGTCCTTTTCCTGCGCCTTCTGGCTGGAGAGGCTGTTGATGCGGGAGAGCTCCTGCTCCAGCTGGAACGACATTGCTTCCAGTTCGCCCTGGCGAGCGATCAGGTCGCCGACCAGCTGTTGCTGGGCGCGCGCGATATAGGTGTAGTAGGTCAGGTCGCGCGAGGTCTGGTTGGGGTCGTCGGCGTTGAGCATCAGCCGCATGGCGTCATGGTGGCTGGCCTTGTACTGGCGGCTCAGCACGGCGGACACCCGCTTGCGCACGCCTTTCAGGCTGGCCTGCCCGGCTTCGATCTGGGCGCGCAGTTCGGCCAGTTGCTGGGCCGAGTCGCTGTGCTTCTGCTCCAGCGAAGCCAGCGTCTTGCTGGTTTGCTGCAGCGCCTGTTCGCTGGCATGGATGGCGGTTTGCGCCTCCTGCTTGACCGCCTGCTTCTGGGCGATGTCCTTCTTCAGGCTGTCGATCTCCTGCCGCACCTGTTGCAGGTCCTGCTGGTGCGGGGCGACGGACAGGGGCGCGGCGGCAGGGGCCGCCAGCGCGGCCCCTGCCAGCAGGGAGAGCAACAGGAACGGTTTCACTGGAAGTCGATCAGCGATTCCCCGCTCATCTCGGCGGGCTTGTCCAGTCCCATCATCGCCAGCAGCGACGGGGCGATGTCCTTCAGTGCGCCGCCGGCACGGATGTGGGCAGGGCGGCCGACATAGAGGAAGGGCACCGGGTTGGTGGTGTGCTGGGTGTGCGGCTGGTCGTGCATGTTGTCGTACATGCTCTCGCAGTTGCCGTGGTCGGCGGTGATCAGCACCTCGCCGCCGGCCGCGCGCATCGCCTCGACACAGCGTGCCATGCACCCGTCCAGCGCTTCCACCGCCTTGACCGCGGCGGCGAAGTTGCCGCTATGACCGACCATGTCGCAGTTGGCGTAGTTGCAGATGATGGCGTGGTACTGGCCGGAGCGGATGGCCTCGACGATCTTGTCGGTGACTTCCGGCGCGTTCATTTCCGGCTGCAGATCGTAGGTGGCGACCTTGGGCGATGGCACCAGGATGCGGTCTTCGCCGGGGTAGACCTGTTCCTCGCCGCCGTTGAAGAAGTAGGTGACGTGCGGGTACTTCTCGGTTTCCGCGATGCGCAGTTGCTTCAGGCCGAGGCCGGAGAGGTATTCGCCCAGGCCGTTGCTGATCTTCTGCGGGGCGTAGGCCACCGGGTTGGTGTAGGCCTCGCCGTAGGAGGTCAGCGTGGCGAAGTAGCCGAGCTTGGGCTGGCGCGCGGCAAAGCCGTCGAAGACGGGGTCGGTCAGCGCGGTGGTCAGCTGGCGGGCGCGGTCGGCACGGTAGTTCATGAACAGCACCGCGTCGCCGTCCTGCATCACGGTTTTCTCGCCGATGGCGGTGGCGGCGACGAATTCGTCATTCTCGTCGCGGGCGTAGGCGGCGGCCAGGGCGGCTAGGCCGCTGTCGGCGTGGTGCAGACCTTCGCCGTCGACCAGCAGACGGTAAGCCGGTTCGACGCGCTCCCAGCGCTTGTCGCGGTCCATCGCCCAGTAGCGGCCGGTGACCGAGACCAGGCGCGCGCCCGGGCACTCGGCCAGCACGGCGTCGAGGCGCTTCAGGTAGGTTTCGGCGCTCTTCGGCGGGGTGTCGCGGCCGTCGAGGAAGGCGTGTACGTTGATGCGGGCCACGCCGGCAGCATGGGCGGCGCGGATCAGCGCATGGATATGGTTTTCGTGGGCGTGCACGCCGCCGTCGGAGAGCAGGCCCAACAGGTGCAGGGTGGCATC
>JACPUY010000335.1 GCA_016192025.1 Pseudogulbenkiania sp.
AACGCAGCAGAAAGAGGCCAATGCCACCGTGCAAGCCGCCAGCAACGCGCTGGACGCCTTGCTTGACGGCCAGCCGCTGTCAGCGTTGCGTAGCCAATGGCAAAGCGGCCAGCAGCGTCTGCAGGTCTGGCAGCAGCTGGAAACGTTGGCCGCACAACTGCGCCATTTCTTCGCGCAGCAAACCCGCCACCAAATAGATCTCGCGCAGGCCGAAAGCAAGGTCGCCAAACAGGAAACCCACCTGTCTGAGCAGCGCCAGCGCTACAAGCAGCTGAAAGAGCAGGTCGACGACAAGCGCAAACTGCTGGCGCAGGAGCAGCGCATCCAGAGCCTGGAAGCGCATCGCACTGCGCTGCAGCCGGGCGAGGCCTGCCCGCTGTGTGGCTCGCACGAGCACCCGGCCATCGCCGTCTATCAGGCGCTGGACGTGTCGGCGACGCAGGCTGCCTTGTCGGAAAAAGAGACCGCACTGGAAGCCTTGGGGGAGGAGGGGCAACAGGCGGCCGCCCGTCTGGCTGAGCTCAAAACCCAACGCGATCAGCTGGCCAAATCCCTCGGCGAGACACAGACCGAGAAAGACAAGGCGCTGCAAGTCTGGCTAAGCAGCGCTGCAGCGTTGCAACTGCACGAGAGTGCCTGGCAGTCCGCTGATGTCTTGCAGCAGCAACGGGAAGCCGCCGTGCAGGAAGATACCCACCTTAGCACCGCCCTCAAGGCCGCGGAGGACGCCGAGCAGGCATTGAACCGCGCCAGGGATGCGGCGGGCAAACAGGAGTTGCAGCTGCAAACGGTACAAAACCAGCTGGATTTGCTGCAGCAAGCGCAACAGACAGCCCGCAAACGCCTGGCTGAATTGCAAAAACAGCAAGACGACTTGCTGCAAGAGCTGACAACGCTTGGGAAGCAAATCGCTACCGAGATTAGTGCCGCCGGCTTTGCTGTGCCGGACGAGCCGACGGCCTGGCTGCAACAGCAGGAAGGCGAATGGCGGCAGTGGCAAGTCACCCAGCAACGCCAGCAGCAACTGGCGGAAGGCCTCACCCGTCAGCAAGCTGTTTGGGAGAGCGCTACGAAGCAGGCAGCAGAGTGGCAGGCGCGCTGGCACAAGCTGGCGGAGGCGGATCTTGCACCGCTGGACATCTCCAGCGACGCCAAGGCCTCACTTGAGAGCTGCATCGCGCAGATCGGCCTGCTCGCCAGCCAATTGGCACAACTGCAAGGCCAGCAAGAGCAACTGCAAGCTGATCTCGCCCGGCAGCAGAAGGACCTTGAACAGGTGCAGCAAGAGTGGAGCGGCACGCTGGCAGCCAGCCCATTTTCTGATCTCGCCACTTTCCAGTCCGCATTGCTGCCTGTGGAAGAACGGCAACGCCTGATCCAGCTGAAGGAACAGCTGCAGCGAGCGCAGCACCGCGCGCAGGCCTTACTACAAGCGGCGGCAGACAAATTTGCCCAGCTGCAGCAACAGCCGATGACCACGCTCTCCTTGGCCGAGCTGGAACAGCAAGTTACCGAGCTGGATGCGCAGCGACAGGCCATCACCCAACAGCTAGGTGCTATCCGTGCCTTGCTGGGCGACGACGACAAGCGCCGTGCAAGCCAACAAGCCTTGTTCCAGCAGATCAGCCAGCAGTCCGCGGAAGTCGATATCTGGCAGCGGCTGGACAGCCTCATCGGCTCGGCCAAGGGCGACAAGTACCGCAAGTTTGCCCAAGGGCTGACGCTGGACCATCTGATGCACCTTGCCAACCGCCACCTGGAGCGCCTGCATGGCCGCTATCTGCTGCAACGCAAATCCACCGGCGAGTTGGAGCTGGAAATCGTCGATACCTGGCAGGGCGATGTAGCGCGTGATACGCGCACCCTGTCCGGCGGTGAAAGCTTCCTCGTCAGTCTCGCGCTGGCCCTGGCACTGTCAGACCTGGTCAGCCACAAGACCTCGATTGACTCGCTGTTTCTGGACGAGGGCTTCGGCACGCTCGATGGCGAAACACTGGAAATTGCATTGGATGCCTTGGACACCCTCAATGCCACCGGCAAGATGATCGGGGTGATCAGCCATGTAGAAGGGATGAAGGAGCGGATTGCAGTGCAAATTAGGGTCCGCAAATCTCATGGACAAGGGTTTTCGGTTTTTGAGACGTAGAACCCCATGAATGCAGAGGGCACCCCGTCATGGTGCAGATGTCCACACTAAGAAAACCTAAGATTACACTACAGAAAACGGCAATCGGATTTTCGTGTGGAATGACTGGCGTACCTTTTGATTAGAAGGAGGGTTGAGGAAATGGGCAATCACGTTGCTGGCCGGGCCATGGGAATGCTCGCCGAGGAGGCGGTCCGCAATCGGCAATCGGGAGAGACCGCCATCTCCATTTTGGACAGAATTTGCACGCCGTACAGCAATAGCTATGTAGACTGGAAAGCCGAAGACCCAGCATGCCCTGGTCGCGTGCATCCCGATTATGGCAGCTACACCGACCCGCAACCCAAGGTGGCGCTCGGCATGCTCATGCTGGAGGCCTTCGCGCCCAACGGCGTGGCCGACCTGCCTCGGTACGAGCCGATGCTCGATGCTGAACATCCCGACGAAAGCACCTACGATGCGTGGTGGACCGAGGTCTATGAGCCGTTCCAAACTCGGTACAACTTCAGTTGAAGAAACCATGCCGTCTGATGAACAATGATGAAATCGACCCGCCCACGTGGCGGGTTTTTGCTGCCTGCCTGTTGGTAAATGTTGGTGTGCGGGGCGCCAAGAAGTGCTTAGGTTCGACCCATTCCATTACCCACAAGTCTGCCGGAATCGCATCCCGAGGACGTAGGCAGCAATTTTCTGCAGCCCGTCCCATAGCGTTTTGACGCCAGGCTCACCATCCCCTTCGGCGTTTGTCAAAGTAGTTGTCGCGTCACCTCACGCGGCAGCCTCCACTGAAACCGGCAGTTCACGCTCCGGGTTCAGCCAGACCACGTTCTCCAGTTTCCAGTTGCGTGTGCCTTTCGACCAGCGCTGCGGCTGACGCG
>JACPUY010000336.1 GCA_016192025.1 Pseudogulbenkiania sp.
AGACGACAACCCGCACCACGTCGGCGCGCCGATGCCGGGCATGGTCGGCAGCGTGGCCGTCCAAGCCGGTCAGGCGGTCACTGCCGGCGATACGCTGCTGACCATCGAGGCGATGAAGATGGAAGTGGCGATCAAGGCCGAGCGGGACGGGACCATCAAGCAGGTGCTGGTGGCGTCGGGGACGCGGATCGACAACAAGGACCTGCTGGTGATGTTCGCCTAAACCCCTGCCCGTAGATACCGTTGGAGCACGAGCGATATCTACGGGCGACTCTCCAGCCAGGCCGTGATCATCTGCCGGTAATTGGCTTCGATGGCGCTCACCACCTCTTCCGAGCTGAACTCGCCCCTCAGCCAGGCCCGGCAGGGCTCGCCAAAAATGCTGCGGCCTACCGCAAAGCCCTTGACCATGGGATAGCGCGCGGCAACGGCAAAGGCTTTTTGCAGCGTCTCGAAAGGGGTGTCCTGCCCCAGCACCAGAACACCACGGCAGTACGGGTCGTATTGTGCTATCACCGTCTCTACCGCCGACCAGCCCGTCTCATCAAGAGGCGGCAGCTTCCACCAGTCCGGAAATACCCCCAGCTCATAAATACGGGCCAGCGCCCGGGCCAGCGCATCCCCCGAGCGCGGCAGCTCGCGGGGCAGGATGACCTCGAGCAACAGCTCGTGCCCGGTCTCACAACAGGCATGGTACAGCGCCTGGAGCTGGTCCTCCTGCTGCGTACGCAAGTCGGGAGGGTCGTCCGGATGGAAATGCACCAGGCATTTGACCACCTGCTCACGCGGCCAGTGCAAGAGATCGAGACCGACATTGATGCCGGCCTCGAAGGCCAGCGGGCGCGAACCGGAGAGTTCCACCGGACGCCCTATCCACAAGCCTCGCCCGCTCATCTGCTCCAGCACGTGCTGGCCATAACTGTCATCGACCAGGATGCCGGTCGCGCCGGGGTAGTCCTGCGTCACCTTGAGCAAGGCCGCGGCAATCATCCCCTTCAGCGCCGGGATGTAGTCGCGGCTGGTGCCGCATTCGTCGACCATCGTTTCGAACAAGGACCGGTGATCAAACGCCAGCACCATCACCAGCGGCCATGCCTGAGCCCGCGTGGTCACCCGGTGCAGATGATTGAGCCAGGCATCCTGATCCGGCCGCTCTATCGACTCGGCACGCGCCAGGCAATTGTCCAGCTCATGCCGCGTCGGCATGGCCGGAGCGCAGCCGTGACGCGATACCACCAGCGCGCCGCACACATTGCCGTAGTAGCCGCAACGCTCAAGCGACTCATCCCGCAGCCAGCCACGCAAAAAACCGCTCATGAAGGCATCGCCCGCCCCCAGCACATTGAGGACCTCGACGCACTCCCCGCGCACGACCAGGCCCTGCTCCAGCCGGGCCGGAATCTTTGCCGCGAACACCACGCATCCCTTGCTGCCGCGTTTGACCACGAAAACAGCCGAGCTGAGCTGTCGGAGTTCACGTAGCGCCGCCATCGTCTCGGTCGCCTCCGCCGCGATATGAAACTCCTCCTCGGTGCCCACGATGAGGTCACAACTCCCGGCCAGCGAACGAAAATGGGACGAGACCGACTGCGACTCGACAAACCGGATATCGCCGCTCCCACGAGCGGTCAGCCCCCACAGCACGGGCCGATAATCGATATCCAGAATGACACGGGTGCCGGCCTGCCTGGCGTAGTCGATGGCCGTCCGGCTCGCCGCATAGGCGGACGGCGTGGACAAGTGCGTCCCCGTCACCAGCAGAGCCTTGCTGGAGGCGATGAACTCCGGACTGAAATCGTCCGCCGACAGGGCCATATCAGCGCAATTCTCACGATAAAACAGCAGCGGAAACGTGTCCCGGTCCTTGATCGACAAGATGGCCAAAGCCGTCAAACGGTTGGGGTCCATACCCAGATGGCTGACATCCACACCTTCTGCCACCAGCGTTTCGCGTACGAAACGTCCCATCTGCTCGTCTCCGACACGTGACAGCATGGCCACTTTCAGCCCCTGCCGCGCACAGCCGACCGCGATATTACCGGCACAACCACCGATGTATTTGGCGAAACTGGTGACATCCTCCAGCCGGCTGCCGTATTGCTGCCCGTACAGATCGACAGCGACACGGCCCAGGCTGATGAGATCGAGTGGACGCTCACTCATGCGGTTCACCTCTTCTCTTGAGCACCGGCGGGTTTCCAGAAAGTGGCATCCTTATCCATCACCCAGCTGTGAATCGGGCTGAACTCCGGCATGCGGTAAGGCGCCTCCGGCAGGTTCCGGATCACCCAACAGAAGTACATCGCGTAGCCGGGCGCCGCCACTTGCGGATGCTCCAGGCCCGGCATGATCTTCACCGTATCGAAGTTCCGGACCTGCACCACGTCATCGCCCAGGCCGGAAAAGCCAAACCCCATGGGCCGGTCAAAACGGTAGTGGTAGATTTCAGGCTGAGGATGGCAATGCGGAGGATAGCCGGCCCAGCGCCCCGGCAGCGTCACCGCCTCGCCCAGCACCAGCTCGGCCTCGGGGTCGGTATTGCTGTGGTCCAGAATGGTGCGAATCAGGCGGTAGCAACTTCCATCCAGCACGTCCTTGCAACGGTGCTCGTCCGGCACCTCGCCAAAAAACCGGGGGCGGAAAGTCTTGAGGTTGGCCGTGCGGTAGACAGTCATCTCGACCGCCGTGCGGCTGCGAAATACGACCTCCTGCCCGGCCGGAACATGGAGCCCGGCAGGGGTCTCGTCAAACAAGGAGTGCCGCACCAGTACGCTGACCTCCTCGTTCATCCGGACCTCGACCTCGCCATTCATCAGAAGCCATGCCGTTTCCGACGGCACCCGTTCCTTGAACACTTCCCCGGGGCTTAGCCTGATGACACCAAAGGCGATACCCGTATTGTGTTCCGGCTCATCGAGCGTAGTCACCCAGCTCACCCCGTCAGGGAACCCTTCGCGATAGCGGGTAATATGCAGACTCACCACAATCTCCTCTTATAGATATCTCTTCTTAGTCTATCCGGCCACTTCCTCATCCTGAGCCAGGGATAATCTCGGCCAGAACAATTGTTTCACCAGAGCAGCGAGATTAGCATTGTTGCTGTCAACATGCATCTAAGCGACAACGGTGCATCACGCCGGAGAGGAAAGTACCCCTAGGGAAATTTGAACAAATCGCAAGAAAAACAGAAGTGCTTCTTGAAGAGATGGCCGACACCCATTACCATTCAAACGTAGAAAATTCATTCTATAGAGCATCCCGCACAGCGTCTGCCGCCCCTGAAGCTGCCAAGATCAACGCTTGAGAACCCTATCCAAGCAAGCCTCGAGCCTAGGCCATGAATACACCCACAGCAACTGAACGCAACAAAAATGCGAAAGTGCCACCGCGGAATCTGGACGCGCTACGCACCGCCATCACCGAAAGCTACCCCAATCTCAGCAAAAGACTGCAACAGATTGCCCATTTTGCCTTGGACAACAGCAACGACATGGCGCTGGAAACCGTCGCGGTGATCGCCAGCCGTGCAGGCGTGCAACCTTCTTCGCTGATCCGTTTTGCCAATACCTTCGGTTTTTCGGGCTTCAGCGAGATGCAACGAGTGTTCCAGTCGGCACTGCTGGAGCGGGTACCGAGCTACAACACGCGCATACGGCAGTCCATCGAATTGCAAACCGACGCCCCGTTGAACAACACCTCGGAGATCCTCCAGGAATTCTGTGCCGCCAATATTGTTTCGCTGAGGCACCTGCAGGATGTCGTCCCCGACGCCTTGCTGGAGCAAGCGCTGGAGATGCTCAGCCGGGCCCGCGTAGTTCATGTGCTCGGCCTGCGCCGCTCTTTCCCGGTGGCCGCCTACCTCGCTTACGCCCTGAGCCGTTCCGAACGTAATGCGCACTTGCTGGCTGGGGTGGGAGGCATGCTGACGGAGCAAAGCAGCCTGATCGGCCCCGATGACGTGCTGATTGCGATCAGCGCCACTCCCTACGCGCAAGAAACCGTTGCGATCGTTGAGGCCGCCGCGGCGCAAGGCGTGCCGATCATCGCGATCACCGACAGCGCCTTGAGCCCCATCGCCCTCCATGCAAAACTGAGTTTCTGCATCCACGATGCGGAACTGCGCGGTTTCCGCTCGCTGACCGCCACGCTATGCCTGGCTCAGACCCTGGCCGTCGGCTTGGCGCTCAAGGCCGTGCGTAGCGAATAACGGATTTTCTTGAAACAAGAAGCCTCTGCCAACCGCCTGGCAGAGATTTCTTCTTCAAACCGCATCGAAATACCTCTCCCCACGCCCCCGACCCGCCCTTCCACCCTCCTCCGCCGAGCCACGGCACGTATCAAACAGCGTCTTGCCCTGACCGCCCAGCTGTCGACGGCTGACAGGAGCCGCTCATGGGAGAGCAGGGTCGATCCGCCGCATAGCCAAGCCGCATCGGCATCTTGTGACATGGCAGTTTGGCCATTTTTGCGTACTGAAACAGCTACAGTGAATACAGCATGAAATGAGCCGCTCCACAGAGGAGAGATGAAGAAGTGCGCCCACCCCATAAACTTCTGCAGGCTTTTGCCCGGCAGGTCGTCCGCTCTTCACTCTGTGCCGGCTGTGCGGCCGTACTGACAGCCCCGGCCCAATCGGCCAGCATGGTTCGCTACGTCATCTTTCCCCGCTTCGAGGAGTCCAACGAAACCCGTTTCCCGCCGTATATTGAACTTCTGCAGAAAGCGCTCGACCGCACCGGCGCCAAATACGGCTCGGCCAAACTACAACCATCGCCGTTGCCGATGAATGCATCGCGCTCTACCCGTGAACTGCAACTGGGCACTGTCGATGTAATCTGGAACTCGGCGACCAGGGAGCGCGAGCGGCAGTTGCTGCCGGTGCGCAT
>JACPUY010000337.1 GCA_016192025.1 Pseudogulbenkiania sp.
CCGCGCGATACCGAGATACCGGCGTTGATGGCCGGACGGATACCCGCGTTGAACAGGTCGGTTTCCAGGAAGATCTGGCCGTCGGTGATCGAAATCACGTTGGTCGGAACGAAGGCGGACACGTCGCCGGCCTGGGTTTCGATGATCGGCAGGGCGGTCAGCGAACCGGTCTTGCCTTTGACGGAACCGTTGGTCAGCTTCTCTACTTCGTCTTCGTTGATGCGCGAGGCGCGTTCCAAGAGACGGGAGTGGAGGTAGAACACGTCGCCCGGGTAGGCTTCACGGCCCGGCGGACGGCGCAGCAGCAGCGAAATCTGACGGTAGGCAACGGCCTGCTTGGACAGGTCGTCGTACACGATCAGCGCATCTTCGCCGATGTCGCGGAAGTATTCGCCCATGGTGCAGCCGGAGTACGGTGCGATGAACTGCAGGGCAGCGGCTTCGGAAGCGGCGGCGGCAACCACGATGGTGTGACCCATGGCGCCGTGCTCTTCCAGCTTGCGTACCACGTTGGCGATGGACGAAGCCTTCTGGCCGACGGCGACGTAGATACAAATGACGCCGGTGCCCTTCTGGTTGACGATCGCATCCAGTGCCACGGCGGTTTTGCCGGTCTGGCGGTCACCGATGATCAGCTCACGCTGGCCGCGGCCTACCGGCACCATCGAGTCGATCGACTTGAGGCCGGTCTGCATCGGCTGGTCAACCGATTTACGGGCAATCACACCCGGAGCGATCTTTTCGATCGGGGAGGACAGCTTGGCGTTCAGCGGGCCTTTGCCGTCGATCGGCTGACCCAGCGCGTTCACCACGCGACCTACCAGTTCCGGACCTACCGGAACTTCCAGAATGCGACCGGTACACTTGACTTCGTTGCCTTCGGAGATGTGCTCGTATTCGCCGAGAATAACGGCGCCCACGGAGTCACGCTCCAGGTTCATGGCGAGGCCAAAGGTGTTGCCCGGGAATTCGAGCATTTCGCCCTGCATCACGTCTGCCAGGCCATGGACGCGAACGATGCCGTCGGTCACCGAGATGACCGTACCCTTGGTACGGACCTCGGAACCTTCGGCCAGATTCTGGATCTTGGCTTTGATCAGATCGCTGATCTCAGAGGGGTTCAACTGCATGATCTCTCCTAATTCTTGAGGCTTGCTGCCATGGTGTGCAGTTTGCCGCGCACGGACGCGTCGATGACGTCGTCGCCGATCAGCACCCGCACCCCGCCAATCAACTCGGGGGCGTCATGCACGTCAAGACGCACGGACTTGCCGTACTTCCTGGAAAGCATGCTGGTGAGTTCGGCCTTCTGCTCGTCGCTCAGTGGGAAAGCACTTTCGACGATAGCGTCGATAGCACCTTCTGCCTGGGCCTTGAGCAGCTCGAACTGGTCGGCAATGTGCGGCAACAACGTCAGGCGATGGTTCTCGATCAGCGTGGCCACGAAGCGTTTGACGTCTTCGCTGCTGCGCTCGCCGAGTACGCCCAGCATCAGCGCCTCAACCTCTTGTGCGGTATGTTTCGGATTGGTAACCACCTGGGCCACGTCCGGGTTGTTCACCATGGCAGCCAGCCAACCGAGCGCCTCGGACCAGGCATCCAGTCGCTGCTGCTCGGTGGCAAGGCTGTATACCGCTTGGGCGTAGGGCCTTGCTACGGTAATGAGTTCTGCCATGAGTTAATTAAAACTCCGCTTTGATGGAGGCAAGCAGATCAGCGTGCTTGGCCTTGTCGATCTCGTGGCGCAGGATCTTCTCTGCACCGGCTACCGCCAGCAGGGCCACATGCTCGCGCAGGGTCTCCTTGGCACGCAGCACTTCCTGATCGATATCGGACTTGGCATCGGCAACCAGACGGGCACCCTCGGTACGGGCTACGTCTTTCGCCTCTTCCACGATCTGGGAGGCGCGCTTTTCGGCGGCCATCACGATTTCGGTCGCTTGCTGCTTGGCTTTGCGCAGCTCGTCGCCGGCGCGTTTTTCAGCAACTTCCAGATCCTGTTTGCCACGCTCTGCCGCGGCCAAGCCATCAGCGATACGCTTGGCACGCTCTTCCATCATGTTGGTAAGCGGAGGCCAAACAAACTTCATGGTGAACCATACCAGGATGGCGAAGGTGATCGCCTGGCCCAGTAGTGTCGCGTTGAATTCCACGCTTGTTTTCCTCCAGTGTGGTGACTACAACAACCGTTTTCGCTTAAGGATTAAGCGCCAGCTTTCAGGGCAGCAACAGCAGCGGCCAGGAACGGGTTGTTGAAGGTGTACAGCATGGCAACACCCACACCGATCATGGAGATCGCATCCAGCAGACCAGCGATGATGAACAGCTTGGTTTGCAGAACCGGGATCATTTCCGGCTGGCGAGCGGAGGACTCGAGGAACTTGCCACCGAGGATGGCGAAACCCAGAGCGGTGCCGATAGCGCCAAAGCCAATGATCAGGGCAGCAGCCAGAACGGTCATCGACTGAATCTGAGAAACGAGAGCTTCCATTTATTTATCTCCTAAAGATGTAAATTACAAGGATGGTTGGTAAAAGGGTTTGAAAAATCGTTTAGTGCGCTTCGACGGCCAGGCTCAGGTACACCGTGGTCAGCATCATGAACACGAAGGCCTGCAGCGTAATCACCAGGATGTGGAAGATGGCCCATGGTGCGCCGAGCAGCCACTGCGCGCCCCACGGCAGCAGCGCGATCAGGATGAAGATCAGCTCACCGGCGTACATGTTGCCGAACAGACGCAGAGACAGCGAAATCGGCTTGGCGGCCAGTTCGACCAGCTGGAAGGCCAAGTTGATCGGGGCCAGAAACAGCGCCAATACCGGGTTGTGCGCATGGAACGGGGCGGTCAGCAGTTCCTTGCCCCAGCCGCCCAGACCCTTGGCCTTGATCGAGAAACCGATGATGTAGAGCATCACCGACAGCGACATGGCAAAGGTGGCGTTGACGTCGGCGGACGGCACCACGCGCAGGTAGACGTGATGCGGGTCATGACCGAGGGCGGCGCCGATGTTGGCGGCAACCCACGGCAGCAGGTCGACCGGCAGCATGTCCATGGCGTTCATCAGGAACACCCAGCAGAAGATGGTCAGCGCGAGCGGCGCCACCACTTTGCTCTTGGCATGAAAGATTTCCTTGACCTGGGTATCGACCAGTTCGATCAGCGATTCGACGAACAGCTGCAGGCGACCCGGATTTTCTACCTTGGCGTTGCGCGCCACCGTGGCGAATATGCCGACGAAGACGAAGCCAAGCAGCAGCGAGATGGTGAAGGTGTCAACGTGGATGCTCCAGAAGCCGCCTTCGTGCGACGAGTTCCAGAACGTCAGGTGGTGCTTGATGTACTCTGTTGCGTTGCTTGCCATTGCGCTTTCTCAATTTTTGATTAGAAGCCCGAACCAGTAGCCGGAAGTGGCTGTCATATATCCGCCAAACAATCCGACTGCAGATAAATCCTTGAAAAACACCAGAGCTGCCCCAAACATGAGGAGGGTAGTAACGAATTTCACCGCCTCAGCCTTGAAGTGCGCCTTCATCAGCACCGCCGGTGGCTCATGCCGGCGGGCGTAGGCAATCTTGCCGTACAGCAGGGCCGGGATGATGGCACACAGCCCGCCGATCATGACCGATACCGGGAGCTTCAGGGAAAAACCACTGATCGCCGCGCTTACCAGCACCGCCACCAGGGTCAGCACCAGCTGCAGGCGCACGACGCGTTTCACTTCCGGATTGATCATCTCAGCAATGCAAAAAAATCGACCGATTATAGACTTGAGACTTGATGCCCGTCAACAAAATCCCCAATTGACATACTGGCGCCGTTGCGAATCAGGCGCCTGATTTTGTTTGCAGTTTTCCTAGAACAACGTCCAATTCATCGAGACTGGAGTATTCGATCGTCAACTTGCCGTGACCGCGCGCGCCGTGACGGATGCTGACGGCAGCGCCGAGCGACTCGGACAGGCTCTCGGCGAGACGCTGGATATCCGGGTCCAGCCGCGGCTGCGGCCGGCCGTCGGAGGGCGGCGCGTTCAGCCGCTGGATGCGACGCTCGACCTCGCGCACCGACCAGCCCTGCTCTGCCACCTGCTGCGCCAGCGCGATCTGGTCGATCACGTCGAGCGGCAACAGCGCGCGGGCGTGCCCCATTTCCAGCTGGCCCTGGTGCACCAGTTCTTGCACCGGTTCGGGCAGGGCCAACAGGCGCAGCAGGTTGGAGACGGCGCTGCGCGAGCGCCCGACGGCGTCGGCGGCGGCTTCGTGAGTCAGGCCAAATTCGTCGATCAGCCGCTGCAGGCCGCGTGCCTCCTCGATCGGGTCAAGTTCCTGGCGCTGGATGTTTTCGATCAGCGCCATGGCCAGCGCGGCTTCGTCCGGCACCGCCTTGATCACCGCCGGCACGTCGACGAGACCCGCCTTGCGCGAAGCGCGCCAGCGCCGCTCGCCAGCGATCAGTTCGTAATCGCCGAGCCCGATCTCGCGTACCACCACCGGCTGGATCACGCCCTGCACCCGGATGGAAGCGGCCAGTTCGTCCAGCGCGTCTTCGCTCATGTGCGTGCGCGGCTGGTATTTGCCCGGGCGGATACTGTCGATGGGCAGGGTTTGCAGGCGGTCGTCCGCCCCGTCAACCGTGGCAAGCAGCGCGTCCAAGCCGCGCCCGAGTCCTTTGAGTTTGGCCATGTGTCAGTGCGAGAGTGAGGGGGTTGCGGATTCTAGCCGAGCCGTCAGTTCGGCGGCCAGTGCCAGATACGCTTGGGCGCCGCGCGAGGTACGGTCGTACACCAGTCCGGGCAGGCCGTGACTGGGCGCTTCGGCCAACCTGACATTGCGCGGGATGACGGTTTCGAACACCTTGTCGCCGAAATGGCGCGCCAACTGTTGCGATACCTGCTGCGACAGGTTGCTGCGCGCGTCGAACATGGTGCGCAACAGGCCGAGGATCTCGATCTTGGGATTGACCGCCACGCGCACCTTGCGCAGCGTGGTGACCAGGTCGGACAGTCCTTCCAGCGCGTAGTATTCGCACACCATCGGGATCAGTACGCTCTCGGCGGCCACCAGACCGTTCAGGGTCAGCAGGTTGAGCGAGGGCGGGCAGTCGACGAACACGTAATCGTAGTCGCCGGCCACCTCGGCCAGCGCGTTTTTCAGCCGCGCCTCGCGCGCCAGTTCGTGCACCAGTTCCAGCTCGGCGCCACCGAGGTCGCGGTTGGCCGGCAACACGTGGTAACCGCCCTCCTTGGCCGGCTGGCGTGCCTCGGAGGCGCTGACGTCACCGAGCAACACCTGGTAGATCGAGGCGGTGAGCGTACCCTTGGCGATGCCGCTGCCCATGGTGGCGTTGCCCTGCGGGTCGAGATCGACGATCAGCACACGCCGCCCCATCTCTGCCAGGCCGGCGGCCAGGTTGACCACGGTGGTGGTCTTGCCAACGCCGCCTTTCTGGTTGGCGACTGCGATGACGCGGCAGGTCATTGCGCCACGATCCTCACCAGATGGCGTTCGGCCTCGAGCCCCGGCACGGTGAGCGGCACCACGCCGGCCACGGCGAAGCCTTCCGGCAGCAGCGCGATTTCCTCGTACGGGTAGACCCCCTTCATCGCGAGGTACTGGCCTCCGGGAGCCAGCAGGTGCCGGGTCAGCTTGACGAACTCGGCCAGCTCGGAGAAAGCGCGGCTGGTGATGCGGTCGAATTTTTCCGCCGGCTGGTAGGCCTCGACGCGGTCGGTGATCACCTCGACGTTGTCGAGCTTCAGTTCGATCACCGCCTGGCGCAGGAAGGTGGTTTTCTTGTGATTGGAATCCAGCAGCACCACCTGGAGGTCGGGGCGGGCGATGGCCGCCGGGATGCCGGGCATGCCGCCGCCGGAACCGACGTCCAGCAGGCGTGTGCCGCCATTGAGTTGCGGCACCAGCGTCAGGCTGTCGAGCAGGTGGTAGCTGACCATGCGCTCTTCTTCGCGCACCGCGGTCAGGTTATAGGTCTGGTTCCACTTGGCCAACAGCGCGAGGTAGGACTCGAGCCGGGCGATTTGTTCTTGGTTCAGGTCCAGCTTCAGTTCGGCCAGACCCTGGGTCAGTTCTGCAGTATGTGTCATGCGGTTTTTTTCGCGTCGGCAAAGCCACGTTTAAGGTGAACCATCAGGAGGGCGACCGCCGCCGGGGTGATGCCCTGGATGCGCGAGGCCTGGCCCAGGGTTTCCGGGCGCTGGCTGTTGAGCTTCTGCTGCACCTCTTTCGACAGGCCCAAGACCCGGCTGTAGTCGATGTCGGCCGGCAGGCGCACGTCCTCGAGGTTGTCGCGGCGGGCCAGTTCGTCGTTCTGACGGTCGATATAGCCCTGATATTTGACCTGAATTTCTACCTGCTCGGCAACCTCGTCGTCATCCACACCGGCACCGGCTTCGGCCAACGTCATCAGACCGGCGTAGCTCACGTCGGGGCGCTTGAGCAGGTCGTGCAGGTTGTATTCGCGCTCGATGGGTTTGCCCAGCAGCTGTTGCACGGCGGCCATGTCGACCTTGGCCGGGTGCAGGAAGGTGGTCTTCAGGCGCGCCTTTTCCGCCTCGACGGCGTCGCGCTTCAGGCAGAAGGCGTCCCATTGCGCGTCGCCGACCAGGCCGAGCTTGCGGCCGATCTCGGTCAGGCGCAGGTCGGCGTTATCCTCTCTGAGCTGCAGGCGGAACTCGGCGCGACTGGTGAACATGCGGTAGGGCTCGGACACGCCCTTGGTGATCAGGTCGTCGGTCAGCACGCCGAGGTAGGCCTCGTCGCGGCGCGGGCTCCAGCCCTCCTCGTCGCGGCTGTACAGCGCGGCGTTGAGGCCGGCCAGCAGACCCTGTGCCGCCGCCTCTTCGTAGCCGGTGGTGCCGTTGATCTGGCCGGCGAAGAACAGGCCCTGGATGCTCTTGGTTTCCAGCGTGGCCTTCAGGCCGCGCGGGTCGAAGTAGTCGTACTCGATGGCGTAGCCGGGGCGCAGGATGTGGGCGTTTTCCATGCCGCGGATCGAGCGCACCGCCGCCAGCTGGATGTCGAACGGCAGACTGGTCGAGATACCGTTGGGGTAGAACTCGTGGGTGGTGAGCCCTTCCGGCTCGAGGAAGACCTGGTGGCTATCCTTGTCGGCGAAGCGGTTGATCTTGTCCTCGATCGACGGGCAATAGCGCGGGCCGACACCCTCGATCACGCCGGTGAACATCGGGCTGCGCTCGAAGCCGCTGCGGATGATCTCGTGGGTGCGCTCGTTGGTATGGGTGATCCAGCACGGCAGTTGCTGCGGATGCAGCGCGCGGCTGCCGCGATAGGAGAACACCGGCTCGGGGGTATCGCCCGGCTGTTCTTCCATCACGCTGAAGTCGATGCTGCGGCCGTCGATGCGCGGCGGCGTGCCGGTCTTGAGCCGGCCCACCGGCAGGTCCAGTTCGCGCAGCCGCGCTCCCAGCGTCGACGCGGCCTGGTCGCCGGCGCGGCCACCGGTGTAGTTTTCCAGCCCGACGTGGATCTTGCCGGACAGGAAGGTGCCGGCGGTCAGCACCACGGTCTTGGCGCGGAAGGTGATGCCGATGGCGGTGATGGCGCCGGCGACGCGGTCTCCCTCGATCAGCAGATCGTCCACCGGCTGCTGGAACAGCGTCAGGTTGTCCTGATTTTCCAACATCTGGCGGATCGCGGCCTTGTACAGTACGCGGTCGGCCTGGGCGCGGGTGGCGCGCACGGCCGGCCCCTTGGAGGCGTTCAGGGTGCGGAACTGGATGCCGCCGATGTCGGTGGCCAGCGCCATCGCACCGCCCAGCGCATCGACCTCCTTGACCAGGTGGCCCTTGCCGATGCCGCCGATCGACGGATTGCACGACATCTGGCCCAGCGTCTCGATATTGTGCGTCAGCAACAGCGTGCTGCGCCCCATGCGTGCCGCCGCCAGGGCGGCCTCGGTACCGGCGTGGCCGCCGCCTACCACTATCACATCGAAGGTTGTTGGATAAATCATGGCTGGGGAACGCGCTGCGAACGAAAAACGGCGTATTTTACGTCAAAACCGCCGTCCTGATAAGTAATTGATTTGCTTGAATCTCCCCGTCACGGCACTGACTGCCCGCCGTCACGGCACTGTCACCTCGGCGACACGGTTTCGTCAAACTGGCGCTTTAGCATGGCCTCATGTCACGAGGGAGACCCCCATGCTGCTCAACGAAGGCCTCGCCACCCGCACCAAACCGCGCCTGAGCGTGCGGCTTGCCGACAACCCGCACGACATCCGCCGTGCCCAAAAGCTGCGATTCGACGTGTTCGCCGGCGAAATGGGTGCCCGGCTGACCTCCAGTCATCTCGGCATCGATTGCGACGACTACGATCCGCTGTGCGACCACCTGATCGTCGAGGACGCCACCAGTGGCATGGTGGTCGGCACCTACCGCATGCTGCCGCCGGCGGCGGCGCGACGCGCCCCCAGTCTCTACTCCGAACACGAGTTCGACCTCGGCCGGCTGGCGCACGTGCGCGACCGCCTGCTCGAGGTAGGCCGCTCCTGCGTGCATCCGGATTTCCGCTCCGGCGCAGTGATCGCGCTGTTGTGGTCGGGTCTGGCCGACTATATCCAGCAGCAAGGCTGCGACTACCTGGCCGGCTGCGCCAGCGTCAGCCTGGCCGACGGCGGCCACCAGGCGGTCAGCCTGTATCGCCAGCTCGAGGCCAAGCACCTGGCCCCGGCGGAATGGCGCGTGACGCCGCACCTGGCGCTGCCGCTCGACCGCGTGCACGACGATGCCGCACCGGCCCCGCTGCCGCCGCTGATCAAGGGTTACCTGCGCGCCGGCGCCTTTGTCTGCGGCGAACCGGCTTGGGATCCGGACTTCAACTGCGCCGACTTCTTCATGCTGCTGCCGATGGATCGCCTCAACGGTCGCCACAACCGCCACTTCGTCGGCTGACGACATCCGTCGCAACACGCCAAGGTTGGCCGAAGCGCTTTCGGCCAACCTTTCGCGAGGCAAGCGGTGAAACGGCACGCGGCAGGGCCTACAATGGCGCCATGCAGCCCTACACCTTTACCCCCATCGGACTCATCCACTCGCCGTTCAAGGAAAAGTTTGGCATCCCGCGCCAGCCGGCGCTGGCCCAGTCGGCACGCATGACGCTTGAACTGTTGCCGCCGTTCAACCAGCCGGATACCGTGCGTGGCCTCGAGGCGTTTTCCCACGTCTGGCTGCAATTCGTGTTCCACGACACGCTGGCGCGCGGCTGGTCGCCGCTGGTGCGCCCGCCGCGCCTCGGCGGCAACGCCAAGGTCGGCGTGTTTGCCAGCCGCTCCACCCACCGCCCGAACGCGCTGGGGTTGTCGCTGGTGCCGTTGCTCGGCGTCGATACCCGCAACGGCGTCACGCTGACGCTGGCCGGCGCCGACCTGCTCGACGGCACTCCGGTGCTCGACATCAAGCCCTACATCCCGTTCGTCGAGGCGATACCCGACGCGCGCGGCGGCTTCGTCGACGGCCCGCCGCCGACGCTGGTGGTGCGCTGGAGCGCCGTCGCACAGCAGCAGCTGGCCGCCCAGCCCGGTGCCGCCGAACTGGCCGCATTGATCGATGAGGTGCTGGCGCAGGACCCGCGCCCGGCCTACCAGGACGACCCTGGACGGGTGTACGGCGTGCACCTCTATCACAGCAATGTCCGCTTCCGCATTGCCGACGGCGTCGCCGAGGTACTTGAAATCGCCGCGTTCGCCCCGAACTAAGCCCTGTCGCTCCGCTCATATCGGGGCGACACCCCCTCTCTCACTGGAGAAACAGACATGACACCTCGTGCGAAGACGACCGTTCTCGCCTTCACCCTGGTTACGCTGCTGGCGGCCCCGTTCAGCGAAGCCGCCCGCCTCGGCAAGAGCCGCAGTTCCGGCATGATGCGCTCGGCGCCGACCCCGTCCTATCAGGCCCCTGCCCCGCGCCCTCTGCCAACCGCCCCGGCGCAGGCCCCGGCCAAGAAAGGCCCGGGCCTGGGCACTGCCATCGCCGCCGGCGCCGCCGGTGCCGCGGCCGGCTACATGCTCGGCTCGGCCATGAACAACAATGCCCCCGCCTCGGCGCCTGCCTCCGAACCGGCCGGCTCCGGCATGCCGTGGGGCACCATCGCACTGCTCGGCCTGTTGCTGGTCGGCGGGCTGATGCTGTTCCGCCGCAAGAACGCCACCCCGGCCATGCGCGCCCCGCTGCCGGTCGGCATGCCCAAAGGCATGCCGCAAGAACCAGCCCGCTTCGAGCCGCTGCCCAAGATCGGTTCCGGCTTCGGTACTGCCCCGGCCTACGGCGCCGGCCCGATGGCGGCAACCAGCCTCGGCCGCCTGCCGGACGGCACCGAAACGCCGCACTTCCTGCGTCAGGCCAAGGCCACCTTCCTGCACCTGCAGAGCCTGAACACGCCGGACAGCCTGGAAGAAATCCGCAAGTACCTGACGCCGGAACTGTTCGAGGCGCTGCGCGCCGACATTGCCGGCAACGACGACGTGGCCGACTTCCCGCAACTGGACTGCCAGCTGATCGAAGCGGTCGAGGAAGCGGGACGCTACATCGCCAGCGTGCGCTTTGCCGGCAGCGTCAGCGAGACGGTCAACGCCGCGCCGGTGCCGTTCGGCGAGACCTGGCACTACGTCAAGGACAAGAGCGGCAGCCGATGGCTGCTGGCCGGCATCCAGCAAGACTGAGCCGCTTGAACGGCTGATCAGGACGGGCGCCCGCGGCGCCCGTTTTTCATTTGCACACCGGCTGGACTAGACTGGAATACCGTTTGCTTTATCAAGCATACAGGAACGAAGGATAGCTCTCGATGACCCCCTCAGCACTCACCACCACGACCTTTGCCGGACTGAGCCTGGGCAGCCATTTCCAGCCGATTTACAGCCTGCCGCACCGCCGCACGGTGGGCATGGAGGCACTGCTGCGTGCCCGCCACCACAACAATCCGCTCAGCCCGCCCGACGCCTACCTGGCCATGGACTCGATGGAGCAGCGCCACCAGCTCGACCTGGCCGTGTGCCAGCACCACGTTCAGCACTTCAACTCGTTTCCGCATGAAAACCGCTGGCTGTTCCTGAACATGGACGCAGCGTCGCTGGCGCTGCCGGCACGGGCCGAGGCACTGGCCCGCACCATCATCCAGTCGGGCCTGCCGCCGTCCAGTGTGGTGCTGGAAGTGCCGGAACACGCGCTGGAATCGCAGGAAGGGCTGGTTGAGTGCGTCAAGCTGCTGCGGCAGGCGGGTTTCCTGATCGCCATTGACGACTTCGGCGTCAACCACTCCAACCTGGACCGGGTGTGCATGCTGGAACCGGATCTGGTCAAGTTCGACCGCAACCTGCTCAGAAGTGCGGCAAGCCAGTCGCGCACGCGCAACCTGCTGTCACGGCTGGTTCACCTGATGCACGAAATTGGTGCACTAGTGGTCGAAGAAGGCATCGAAACCGAGAAAGACGTGCTGGTGGCACTGGAGTCCGGCTGTGACCTGGTACAGGGCTACTACATTTCCCGCCCCCACGAACAGCCGGAAAGCGATGCCATCATCACCCCGCGCATCGACGCGCGCTGGGACGAGCTGATGGTGCGTGAGCTGCTCAAGCGCAAGTTGACCCGGCGCCAGCTCGAGCTGGCGCGGCAGTCCTTCGTACAGACCGCCATCGCGCTGATGCAGGGCGCGCCGTTCCTGCACGCCGCCACACCGATGCTGAACATGCCGGACGTGATCCGCTGCTTCCTGCTCGACAGCGCCGGCCGGCAGATCGGCAAGAATCTCAACTCGCTGCAACCGCTGGCACCAGAGGATCCGAGACTGGCCCCGCTGACCGATACCACCGGCGCCATCTGGTCACGCCGCGCCTATTTCCAGCACGCCATCGACCAGCCTGGCGTGCTGTACATGAGTGAGCCCTACCTGTCGATGACCGACACCCGCAACTGTGTGACGCTGTCGATGGCGATTGAGATCGACGAGGCGATGCACGTGCTGTGTGCCGACGTGCTGGTGGCGCGCAACTGAGCCCTCCTCGCTCATCACCCAATGAAAAACGGACCGCCGCGCGGTCCGTCTTTCATTGGCGGGCAGGCCTGCTCAGGGCTGCACTTCGCTGATGTATTCGTACAGCGTCACCACTTTCTGTACCCCCGAGGTCTGGCTCACCACCTTGGCGGCGGCCTCACCCTCGGCCTGGGTCACCAGACCCATCAGGTAGACCACGCCGCGCTCGGTCACCACCTTGATGTGCTGCGGCGGGAAGCCCTTACCGTCAAACAGGCGGGTGCGGACCTTGGTAGTGATCCAGGTGTCGTTGTTGCGCTCGGACAGCGCCGACGAACCAGCCACCACGGTGTGGTTGTAGACCTTGCTCACGTTGGGCGTGCCGCGCACGATCAGTTCGGCCTGCTCGCGCGCCGCTTCCGACGGCACCTCGCCGCTCATCAGCACGGCGCGGTTGTAGCTGGCGATGTTGACGTGGGACGACGGCAGCTTGGCGGCAACCTGGTTGGACGCCTTCAGCTCGATGGCCTGGTCGTCGACATAGGCCCCGGTGGTGCGGCGGTCGCTCGCCACCGCCGCCGTGCCGGCCACGCCGCCCACCACCAGCGGCACGCAGGCGCTCAGACCCACGGTCAGCAGCGCGGCACCGGCCAGCACCTGAAGTTTGCGTTTCATGTCATTCACCTCCGAGCAGCATGTAGTCGATGGCATCGCACAATGCATGGATCAGCAGGATGTGGACTTCCTGGATGCGCGCGGTGCGTGCCACCGGTACGTTCAGCTGGATGTCGTCGGCGGTCAGGATTTCGCCGATCTTGCCGCCGTCCTTGCCGGTCAGCGCGATCACCCCCATGCCGCGTTCGTGGGCGGCGTAGATGGCCTCGATCACGTTGGCCGAATTGCCCGAGGTGGAAATCGCCAGCAAGAGGTCGTTGGTATGCCCCAGCGCCCGCACCTGCTTGGAAAACACCATGTCGAAATCGTAGTCGTTGCCGATCGCGGTCAGCGCCGAGCTGTCGGTGGCCAGCGACAAGGCGGCCAGGCCCGGGCGCTCCTTCTCGAAGCGGCCGACCATCTCGGCGGCGAAGTGCTGGGCGTCGGCAGCCGAACCGCCGTTGCCGCAGGCCAGGATCTTGCCCTCGTTCATCAGGCAGGCCACCATCCGTTCGGCGGCGGCGGCGACCGCCGGTGACAGTTGCGCCATCGTTTCCTGCTTGGCCGCGATGCTTTCCAGAAAGTGTCCGTTGACGCGTTCGATCAGGTCCATGTCCATCCTTTTGTATTCGACGTAGCTTACGCCAGTATGTTCTTGAGCCACTCGGGGGCTCCGTTACCGTGCGACAGCACGGCGTCAAAGCGGCAGGGGGCGTCGATGCCCTTGGAACTCAGGTAGACCCCTGCCGCCAGTGTGAGTTTCCGCAACTTGGCCGGGGTGATACTGGCCGCCGCCCCGCCGAAGCGCTGATCGGCGCGGTGGCGCACCTCGACAAACACCCAGTATTCCCTGTCGCGCATCACGAGGTCGATTTCCCCGCCCTTGCACCGCCAGTTGCGCTCGACCAGCCGCAGCCCCTGCCGCTGCAGGAAAGCCAGCGCCCGGTCTTCTGCCTGCCGGCCCAGTTCGTTCATTGCAGGCCGCCCGCCCCGAGCACCGCCAGCGGCAGCTGCCGGGTGAACTGGCGGTCGCGGCCCAGCTGCAGATCGCCGGTCACGCCGTCCAGACGCAACGTCGCCGGCGCCGCCTTCGGATTGGCCAGCAGCACCGCCAGGCGGTAGGCATCGATGCCCAGCGCGTACAGCCGTTCAGTCTGCATCGTCAGCGCACGGTCCGGGCGCGGGTAGCGCTTGACCGCCTCGTGCTGCGGCATCAGGAACCACGGCATGTCGATCAAGCGGACGTTGTTCAGCGCCGCCGGCGGATGCCGGCTGTTCAGCTGTGAGGTGGCGTACACCGGCAGCTCCGGCGGCAGCGCCTGCCGGATCGCACCGGCTTGCTGATCGTCGACGGCGAGGAACACCGCGTCGGCCTGTGCCGCCGCTGCCGGCAGCGACGCCAGCCCGGCACCGTTCGCTTCGATGGCACGGACGCTCTTGCCGCCGATCGCCTGCCACTGCTCGACGAAGGCCTTGCGCAGCCGAGCCGACAGGACGTCTTGCGACGCCACCACCAGCGGGTTGCGCCGCCCGTCCTCGAACATCACCCCGGCGACCTGCTGCGCCTCGCCCTCGACCGCCAGCGCCAGACCGAACAGCTTGGGATTGGTCGGCAAGCCCGGCTCCAGCGTGTTGAGTGCCAGCGTCGGCACCTTCACCAGCGGTGCCACGGCGGCAATGCCCGGCCGGGTCAGCGGACCGATCACGACGTTGACGCCGGCGGCCAATGCTTCCTGATAACGCGCGGCGACGCTCTCTTCATCGGCGGCGAGCACCAACACCTCGGCCTTGTCGTCGACGGCGGCGGCGGCTTCCACGCCCTGGCGCACCACCTCGGCCGCCTCGCCGAGCCTGGGCGACCCGAGCGGCAGCAGCACGCCGATGCGCGGCTTGCCCCGCGCTACCGGAGCAACGGCCGGTTTGGCCGCTGCTGCAGCCGAATGCGCCGGCGTATTGGCACCCGCCTGAGCCTTGAGCGGCGCCGCGTTGAGTTGGATGATATAGTCCGGTACCTGTGCCTGGGCCGCGCCCAGCCAGGCCGTCAACACGCCAACCAACAGCGAGGCCATTCTTTGCATACGTCGTTTGCTCACTTGCTTGAATCTGCTCGGGAAAGTTTCACTCGCGGCACATTATATGTGGTGGCCACGCCCATTGGAAATCTGGCCGATATCACCGCGCGCGCGCTGGCCGCCTTCAGCGTGGCCGACGTGATCTGCGCCGAGGATACCCGCGTCACCGGCCACCTGCTGTCCGCCTACGGCATCAGCGCCAAGCTGGTCAGCCTGCGCGAGCACAACGAGCGTACCATGGCCGAGCAAGTGATCCGCTGGCTGGGCGAGGACAAGATCGTGGTGCAGGTGTCCGACGCCGGCACGCCGGCGGTGTCCGACCCCGGCGCCAGGCTGGCCGAAGCCGTGCATCGGGCCGGACGTCGGGTATGCCCGATCCCCGGCCCCTCGGCCGTGGTGGCGGCGCTGTCGGCCAGCGGCCTGTCGACGACCTCCTTCCTGTTCCACGGCTTCCTGCCGCCCAAGTCGGGCGAGCGGCGCCGGGTGCTGGCCGGCTGGCGCAACGCGCCGTTCTGCGTGGCGTGCTACGAAGCGCCGCACCGCCTGCTCGACACGCTGCAGGACATTGTCGCCGAACTGGGGCCGGAACGCCCGCTGATGCTGGCGCGCGAACTGACCAAGACCTTCGAGACCGTGCGTCACCTGCCGGCCGGCGCGATGCTGGAATGGGTCGCATCCGACAGCAATCAGCAGCGCGGCGAGATCGTGCTGATCATCGACGCCGCACCGCCGCTGGATGAACCGGAGGCGCTGGACGAGCAAACCCTGCACACGCTGGCCGTGCTGGCGGCAGAACTGCCGACCAAACAGGCGGCCACGCTGGCGGCCCAGATCACCGGGGCCAACCGCAAACAGCTGTATGAACGTGCCCTCGAGCTGAAGAGCACCGGCAACGACTGACCCGCCGCGCATTTACAAGCGCAACGGCATTGGGTAAACTGCCTTCTCTTTCCTGCCCGGGTGGCGAAATTGGTAGACGCAGGGGACTCAAAATCCCCCGCCGCAAGGTGTGCCGGTTCGAGTCCGGCCCCGGGCACCAGGCCTTACCAGATAAGGCTCGCAGGGAAAAACGATGAGCGCCGCAAGGCGCTTTTTTGTTGCCTGTGAGGGGGCTTGGTGTCTATTCGTGGTCTAGAAGGCACCGGACGGGGTGCAAGACCAGATACCAGACACCAGCAGACACCAGACATACCCGCCAACAAAAAAGCCCCTACAAAGGGGCTTTTTTTGTGAGAACCAAAGCCTCCTAGTGACAGTGCTCTGCCCGTGGTTCAGGCACTCTCTCACCCTGTTCCTGCATATCCTCTACTACGCCTTTCACCAGATGCACAATTCCGTCAAAGGCTTCCTGCTGAGTAGACGCTAGCCAGGACAAAGATGGAAATTCTTCACACACACCGAC
>JACPUY010000344.1 GCA_016192025.1 Pseudogulbenkiania sp.
CCAACGCCGAGTGGTTCACCAGTCGTCCGGCCGTGCAGGAAAAAATCACCGTGACCGTGTTCAAGGTCACGGGCGAAACCAACACCGACGACCTGTCACCGGCTCCGGATGCCTGGTCGCGCCCGGACATCCCGCTGCACTACCTGGCCATGCTGAAGAACGCCCGTCCCGGCATCACCCCGGAAGAAGACGGCAAGCGCGGCCCGATGCAGTTCATCGATGACCTGAAGGCCAAGGGCAACCTGGTGGCCTACGTCGGCGACGTGGTCGGCACCGGCTCCTCGCGCAAGTCCGCCACCAACAGCGTGATCTGGGCTACCGGCGAAGACATCCCGTTCGTGCCGAACAAGCGTTTCGGCGGCGTGTGCCTGGGCGGCAAGATCGCCCCGATCTTCTTCAACACCCAGGAAGACTCCGGAGCGCTGCCGATCGAAGTGGACGTGTCCCAACTCGACATGGGCGACGTGGTGGACATCTACCCGTACGCTGGCAAGATCGAGAAAAATGGCGAAGTGGTATCTACCTTCGCGCTGAAATCCGACGTGATCCTGGACGAAGTACGCGCCGGCGGCCGTATCAACCTGATCATCGGCCGTGGTCTGACCGGTAAGGCACGCGAAGCGCTGGGCCTGCCGGCCTCCACCGAATTCCGCCTGCCGCAAGCCCCGGCCGATTCCGGCAAGGGCTTCTCGCTGGCCCAGAAGATGGTCGGCCGTGCCTGTGGCCTGCCGGAAGGCCAGGGCGTGCGCCCGGGCACCTACTGCGAACCGAAGATGACCACCGTCGGCTCGCAGGACACCACCGGCCCGATGACCCGCGACGAACTGAAAGACCTGGCTTGCCTCGGCTTCTCCGCCGACCTGGTGATGCAGTCGTTCTGCCACACCGCGGCCTACCCGAAGCCGGTGGACGTAAAGACGCACAAGGAACTGCCGGCGTTCATCTCCACCCGTGGCGGCGTGGCGCTGCGTCCGGGCGACGGCGTGATCCACTCCTGGCTCAACCGGCTGCTGCTGCCGGATACCGTCGGCACCGGCGGCGACTCGCACACCCGCTTCCCGATCGGGATCTCGTTCCCGGCCGGTTCCGGTCTGGTGGCCTTTGCCGCCGCTACCGGCGTGATGCCGCTCGACATGCCGGAATCGGTGCTGGTGCGCTTCAAGGGCGAGATGCAGCCGGGCGTCACCCTGCGTGACCGGGTCAACGCCATTCCGCTTTACGCCATCAAGCAGGGTCTGCTGACCGTGGCCAAGGCCGGCAAGAAGAACATCTTCTCCGGCAAGATCCTTGAGATCGAAGGTCTGCCGAACCTGAAGGTCGAGCAGGCGTTCGAACTGTCCGACGCGTCGGCCGAACGTTCCGCCGCCGGTTGTTCCGTGCGCCTGAACAAGGACCCGATCGTCGAGTACATGAAGTCGAACATCACCCTGATGAAGGTCATGATCGCCGACGGCTATCAGGATGCCCGCACGCTGGAGCGCCGCATCAAGTCGATGGAACAGTGGATCGCCACTGGCGAACTGCTGCAGCCGGATGCCGACGCCGAGTACGCCGCGGTGATCGAGATCGACCTGGCCGACATCCACGAGCCGATCGTGGCCTGCCCGAACGACCCGGATGACGTGAAGATGCTGTCCGAAGTCGCCGGCGCCAAGATCGACGAAGTGTTCATCGGTTCGTGCATGACCAACATCGGTCACTTCCGCGCCGCCTCCAAGCTGCTGGAAGGCAAGCGCGACATCCCGGTCAAACTGTGGGTTGCCCCGCCGACCAAGATGGACGCGCAACAGTTGACCAAGGAAGGTCACTACGGCGTGTTCGGCTCGGCCGGCGCCCGTACCGAAATGCCGGGCTGCTCGCTGTGCATGGGTAACCAGGCGCAGGTGCGCGAAGGCGCGACCGTGATGTCGACCTCGACCCGTAACTTCCCGAACCGTCTGGGCAAGAACACCAACGTCTACCTGGGTTCGGCGGAACTGGCCGCGATCTGCTCCAAGCTCGGCCGCATCCCGAGCAAGGAAGAGTACATGGCCGACATCGGCGTTCTCAACAAGCAGGCTGACGACGTTTACCGCTACATGAACTTCGACCAGATCGAAGACTTCAAGGAAGTGGCCGACAGCGTCAACGTCTAAGATTTAATCGCGTTTTTCCCTTTTTGCCCCGCCAGCCATGGCGGGGCTTTTTTGTTGGTCTGCCGAGTTTCTCTGGCTACCTGGGGGGCACGAGCGTAAGGGGCTGACGCGAAGCAATGCAGCCGGATCAGACAAAAACGCCGCTTATCCCGGAGGGCAAGCGGCGTTTTTCCATCCACTACAGAGCTGTGGGGGTATAAGGGTTTCAGGATGCGGTGGGGCCTATCTGCCGGAGCTGGGAGCCTACGGATCGCGCTAGCGCTCCTTGGCGTCTTACATCATGCCCAGCGTCTTGGGCAGCCACAGCGAAATCGCCGGAATATAGGTCACCAGGCCGAGGAACACGATCATGGTCAGCAGCCACGGCCACACCGCCACGGTCAGCTCGGTGATGCCCATCTTGGTGATGCCCGAGGCCACGTACAGGTTCAGGCCCACCGGCGGGTGGCACATGCCGCCTTCCATGTTGACCACGATCAGGATGCGGAAGTGCACCGGGTCGATGCCGAGCGCGGTGGCCACCGGGAACAGTATGGGCGCCAGGATCAGGATGATCGACGATGGCTCCATGAAGTTACCGGCTACCAACAGCAAGATGTTCACCACCAGCAGGAAGGCGATCGGTCCGAAGCCCATGTCGATCAGCCAGCCGGCCATGGCTTGCGGGATATTCTCCGACGTCATCAGGAAGGAGAACAGCACGGCGTTGGTGATGATGTAGAGCAGCATCGCCGACATGCTGGCCGAATCCAGCAGCACCTTCGGTACCTGTTTCAGGCTCATGTCCTTGTAAATGAACACCGCCACAATGAAGGCGTACACCGCGGACATGGCGGCGGCTTCGGTCGGGGTGAAGATGCCGCTGTAGATGCCGCCGATCACCAGCACGATCAGCGACAAGCCCCAAGCGGATTCCTTCAGCGCCTTCAGGCGCTGGGCCAGGCTGGCCTTTGGCAAGCGCGGGTAGCCGAACTTGCGGGCGCGGTACCAGGTGGTCACCCCCAGCGCACCGGCCAGCATGATCCCCGGGATCACCCCGGCCATGAACAGCTGGCCGACCGAGGTATTGGTGGCGACCGAGTAGATGACCATGGCGATGGATGGCGGAATCAGGATGCCGAGCGCCCCGGAAGTGGTGATGACGCCAGCGCCGAACTTGTCCGGGAAGCCCTGTTTCACCATCGCCGGCAACAGGATCGAACCGATGGCCACGACGCAGGCTGGGCTGGAACCGGAAATCGCGGCAAACAGCGCGCAGGCCAGCACGCCGGCGAGCCCCAGGCCGCCGTACCAGTGGCCGACCATGCTGGTGGCGAAGTTGATCATGCGCCGTGCCACGCCGCCGTGGGTGAGGAAGTTGCCGGCCAGGATGAAGAACGGGATCGCCATGATCTCGAACTTCTCGATGCCGGTGAACA
>JACPUY010000345.1 GCA_016192025.1 Pseudogulbenkiania sp.
GACGCTGTCCAATCACGGCTACACCCCCTATGCGCTGCTAGCCAGCAAACAGGTGTGGGACAAGCTGAATCCAGATGAGCAAAAACTCCTCCGCGCCGCTGCCGACGAGGCCAAGGTGTTCGAGCGCACTTACAGCCGCAGCAACAGCGCCAAGATGATTGCCGAACTGAAGAAAAAGGTGACGGTGACCGAACTGAGCCAGCAGGAGCAGGCTCGCTTCCAGGAAAAAGCCAAACCGATCTATGCCAAGTTCAGTGAGAGCATCGACCCGGCCTTTGCCAAGGGCTGGTTTGCTGCGCTGCAAAGCCTGCGTTGATTCTCCCTTTGGCCCGGCAGTTCAGCTGCCGGGTTTTTTTCTTGCTCGACGGACATTCTGATGAAGAGCCCCCCTACCGAAACCTCCGATCTTGACTTCGGGAACAACGCTCTGGTCGACGCCCATCACCACCTGTGGGATCTCACGCAAAACCACTACCCGTGGCTGGCAGAGTCGTTCAATGACAAAACCTTCATGGGCGATTACCGTGCTCTATGCCGAAATTATCTGCCCGCCGATTTCAGGGCCGACCAGCAAGGCCACCGGGTGATCGCCTCGGTCCACATCGAGGCAGAGCACGACCGACGAGATCCGGAGCGAGAAACCCGTTGGCTAGAAGGGCTCCATGCCCAGCAAGGGCTGCCCAATGCCATCGTCGCCTACGCCCGCTTTGATGCACCGGACTGTGCCGACATGCTGGTGGCACAATGTCAGCATCCGCTGGTGCGCGGCATCCGCTGCAAACCACTGACCAGCGTGGGACCGCAGGAAAGTGTCGCCGGGCAGGCCGGTTCGCTGCAGGATACCCGCTGGCTGGACGGTCTCGCCCTGCTGCGGAGTTTTGGCCTGTCCTGGGATCTGCGTGTACCATATTGGCATCTGGCGGAAGCCGCCGAGGTCGCCAGCCTGTTTCCCGACACACCCATCGCCCTGGAACACGCCGGTCTGCCCTGGAACCGTACGGCAGAGGGACTGGCTATCTGGCGCCAAGGCATGGAGGCCTTGGCCCGACATCCAAACGTCCATGTCAAGCTCAGTGAACTATCCGTCCCTGGCCAAGCATGGAACCGCCAAGACAACGTGGCCATCATCCGGGAGGCCATCGCCATTTTCGGCATTGAGCGCAGCATGTTTGCCAGCAACTTCCCGGTGGCCGGGCTGCGCGTCAGCTACGATGGACTGGTCCAGACCGCACGAGCCGCCGTGGCACACTGCAGCCCGGCACAGCAGCAGGCGTTCTTCGCCGGCAATGCCCTGCGCTTTTACCGCATCGTCCATGTATGACACCGGTCATCCGAACGGCACCAGGTTTGCCGAAGCCAGCGCCGTGCTGTGGCAGCAGGCTCAGCGCCTTGGCGCGGCCCCACCCTGCCCGGCGACTAGCAGCGCATGCCTGGCCACCTGGTAGCAATCTTCCATGTGCGCATTGCCGACCAGCTTCATCGCGCCAAAGCTGACCGAAGCGGCCAGCGCCGCGCAACACCTCGTCACCAGCTCCGCCCGGAGGCAATCAGCTGCTCGGCGGCGGCGGCATCGAGCGGCCGGGAAAAATAGTAGCCCTGGCCGTATTCGACCCCCAGCCCACGCAGTTGCACCCGCTGCCCTTCGTTCTCCACCCCCTCGGCGATAAGGTCCATGCCCAGGGTGTGCGCCAGGGTGACGATGGTCTGGATGATGTCCGCATTCTTGCGATCCACGTCCATGCGACGTACGAACGATGCGTCGATCTTCAGCGTGTTGATGGGGAAGCGGTGCAGGTAGGACAGCGAGGAATAGCCGGTGCCGAAATCGTCCATCAGCAACTTGACCCCCATGGTGCGCAGCCGCTCCAGCACCGCCGACGCCGCCTCGGCGTGCTCCATGAGCACGGTTTCGGTGACTTCCAGCTTGAGGCTATGGGTGTCAAGGCCGGTTTCCTGTAGCACCGCTTCGATCTGCTGCATCAGGTCGGGCTGGACGAACTGCCGCCCAGCCAGGTTCACGCTCATCTGCAGCGGCGAATGCTGCGGGTATTTCAGCTGCCAGTCGCGCATCTGGCGGCAGGCCTCGCCCAGCACCCAGCGACCGATATGCACGATAAGGCCGGTTTCCTCGGTCAGCGGAATGAAGTCACCCGGCTGCACTAGGCTGCCGTCGGGCCGACGCATGCGCACCAGCGCCTCGAAGCCAGCGAGCGTGCCCGTGCTCAGCTCGACGACTGGCTGGTAGAAAACCTGGAACTCCTGCCCCTTCAGCACCGCCTGCCGCAGTTCGGTTTCCATGCCGAGCAGCGCGACGACGCGCTGGCGCATGTCGGCCGCGAACACCTCGCAATACGCCCCGCCCCGCTCCAACGCTTGATGGCTGGCCGTTTCGGCGTCACGCAGGATGTCGCCCGGGTCGACGTAGCTCGCCCGCCCGATGGCGATGGCGATGCCGATGCTGGCGGTGGTGAACAGCTCGTGCCCCTCGACGTTGAAACCGGCCGCCAGCGCGGCCTGCAGCTTGTCGGCGAAGCGCCGCGCTTCGCCTTCGTCCCGCGCCTCGTCAAGGAGGATGGCGAAATTCTCGCCGCCCACACGGGCGACGGTATCGCCGGGGCGCAGACCGGCGCCGAGACGCTGCGCCACGGCGATCAGCAGTTGGTCACCGGTGGCAGCGCCGAGACTGTCGGTGATGACCCGGAAGCGATCCAGGCTGAGGAATAAAAGGGCAAAGCCACGTCCGGATTCGAGCCTGATCCGATCCAGCGCATCGCCCAGCCGGCTCAGCAGCAGCACCCGGTTGGGCAAACCGGTCAGGCTGTCGCGCAGCAGTTCTTCCTCGACCACCGTGGCGAGCACGACCCGCGCCGACGCGGCGCCGATGACGCCGGCCAGCTGCGCCTCGCAATAGCGCGCCAACTCGGCGTCGATCTCCTGCGGCCAGTCCATCCCGCGTGGCCGGGCATAAGCGGAAAACGCCACTTTGGCGTTGCCCGCGCCGAGAAAGCGTGCCAGCAGCGCGTAGAGATCGGGCAGCGAACCGCTGGCTCGCCAGGCGCGCTCGGCGCCACGATCATGCTTGAAGACATCGACGAACAGTGCCGCCTGCGTCTGCTCAACCGCGTTCTGATCGGAGAGGATCGACACGGCAAGGTAGACGCCGACGTTGGCCAGCATGCTCCACAGCATGGCGTGCGTGATCTCGTCCAGCCCCTCCAGGCCGAACAGGCTCAGCGGCCGCAGCAGCGCGATGGCGAACGGCCCCTGTTCGAGCAAGCCCATCGGCAGCCAGCCGGAACGGGCGAAGGCCGGCAGCATCAGGGTATAGGCCCACACCAGAAAACCGACGCCGAGTCCAGCCAAGGCCCCGGCGCGCGTGCCACCTTTCCAATAGATGCCGCCGAGCAGCGCCGGCGCGAACTGGGCCACGGCGGCGAAGGAAATGAGGCCGATGGAAACCAGCGCGTAGGCCTCGCCCGCCAGCCGGTAGTAGGCGTAACCTAGCAGCAGGCCGACGACGATGGTGCCGCGGCGGATCGCCAGCAACAGGCTGGAGAGGTCCTCGCGGTCAGAGAGGTGCAAGGCCTTGATGTGCAGCAGCACGGGCATCACCAGATCGTTGCAGACCATGGTCGAGAGCGCGATGGACTCGACGATCACCATCCCGGTGGCGGCGGAGAAACCGCCGATGAAGACCAGCAAGGCCAGCGCTTCCTGCTGCCCGGACATGGGCAGGGTGAGAACGAAGGTATCGGGGTTGACCCCGCCGTCGCCGAAATGCAGCAGGCCGCCGAAGGCGATAGGCAGGACGAACAGGTTGAACAGGAAGAGGTAAAGCGGAAAAAGCCAGATCGCCTTGTTCAGGTGCGCCTCGTCGACGTTCTCGACCACCGCCACCTGAAACTGCCGCGGCAGGAACATCACCGCGAGCATGGTGACGGCGTAGA
>JACPUY010000348.1 GCA_016192025.1 Pseudogulbenkiania sp.
CTGATCAACGAGCGCGCCAGCCACGCCCGCGAGATCGGCGAAATCAAAGGCGGCGGCGTCATTTACCGCCCTGAGCGCGAGGCGCAGGTATTGCGCCGCGTCAAGGACCACAACCCCGGGCCGTTGCCGGGCGAGTCGGTAGCACGGCTGTTCCGCGAAATCATGTCGGAATGCCTGGCGCTGGAAAAGCCGTTGTCCGTCGCCTACCTCGGGCCGGAGGGTACCTTCACCCAGCTGGCCGCCATCAAGCACTTCGGCCATGCCGCCCGCACCGTGGCCTGCAGCTCCATCGACGAGGCCTTCCGGCTGGTGGAGTCGCGTTCACTGGATTACGTCGTGGCGCCGGTGGAAAACTCCACCGAGGGTGCCGTGGGGCGTACCTTGGACCTGATGATTTCTTCTTCGCTGAAGATCTGTGGCGAGGTGGTGCTGCGCATCCACCACCATCTGCTGCGCAAGGAAGAGGGCACCGATGGCATCCGCCGCGTGTACGCCCATGCCCAGGCGCTGGCGCAATGTCACGAATGGCTCAACAAGAATCTCCCGGCCAACGTCGAGCGCATCTCGGTGGCCAGCAATGCCGAGGCGGCCCGGTTGGCCAGCGAGGATCCCAGTGCTGCGGCCATCGCCGGGCAGGCTGCTGCCGAGCGCTACAACCTGGTCAAAGTGGCGGAGAGTATCAAGGACGAGCCGAACAACACCACGCGCTTCCTGGTGCTGGGGCATCAGGACGTCACTCCGTCGGGCAAGGACAAGACCTCGATCATTGTTTCGGCCCCCAACCGCCCCGGGGCGGTGCATTCGCTGCTGGCGCCGGTGGCCGACAACGGCGTGTCGATGACCAAGTTTGAGTCCCGTCCCTCACGGGCCGGCCTGTGGGACTACGTGTTCTTCATCGACATGGAAGGTCACCGCAGCGAGGAGCGCATCGCCAAGGCCCTGGAAGGGTTGGCCGAAAGGACGTCCTTCGTCAAGGTCCTCGGTTCCTACCCGGTTGCCGTCATCTGAACACCTTGGCCGATGCGTCGGCCAACCTCTTGGCTATCCTGTAATGAAACTGGAATCTCTCTGCCTGTTTTGCGGGTCGAACCGTGGCGGCCGTCCCGACTATGCCGACGCCGCACGCCAATTGGGTGCCACCCTGGCCGAACGGGGGCTGACCCTGGTCTACGGCGCCGGCAAGATCGGCCTGATGGGGGTCGCAGCGGATGCCGCCTTGGCCGCCGGTGGCCGTGTGGTCGGCGTCATTCCCGAATTCCTTCAGGCCAAGGAAGTGGCACACCATGGCCTCGATGAAATCCACATCACCCGCACCATGCACGAACGCAAGGCCATGATGGCCGAGCGCTCGGACGGCTTCATCGCCCTGCCCGGGGGGCTGGGCACCTTCGACGAGCTGTTCGAGATCCTGACCTGGGGCCAATTGTCGGTGCACAGCAAGCCGGTCGGACTGCTGAATGTCGCCGGCTTCTTCGATCCCTTGCTGGCGATGGTGCGCCACGCGGTGGACGAGGGGTTCATGCGGGAAGAAAACCTGACGCTGTTCGTGGTCGCCGACAATGTCGACGAGCTGCTGGCCGGGATGCAGGCCTATCGGCCGCGCACGGCCGACAAGTGGCTGGAACTGTCTCGCACTTGAGCATGGCGCCACCGGCCACTGTCGCAACTCCCTCTATGGGGAAACGCTGAAAGATCAGACACCGGCCGTCCTCCCGGCCCTGAACAAGGAAAAAGCTCATGAATCAGACTGTCGCCGTTGTCCTGTCCGGATGTGGCGTGTACGACGGAAGCGAAATCACCGAGGCCGTCGGCGTCGTCATCGCCCTGTCGCAGGCCGGATTGCGCTATACCTTCTACGCTCCGGATCGTGCCCAGATGCACGTTGTCGATCACGCCCACGGGCAAGAAAGCAGCGAAACCCGCAACATCCTCAGTGAGGCGGCGCGCATCGCGCGTGGCGAGATCCGGCCGCTGGCCGAACTGGACGCCGCCCAGCATTGCGCCATCGTTTTTCCGGGGGGCTTCGGTGCTGCCAAGAATCTGACGACTTTCGTCAAGGATGGTGCGGACGCCGTACTATACGATGATGTCCGTGCCGCGGTACGGCCTTTCGTTCAACAGCAGAAACCGGTGGTGGCGTTGTGCGCGGCGCCGCTGGTGCAGGGCCTGATTGCCCGTGACGAAGGCCTTTCCGGCGTGCGTATCACCTTCGGCAGCTACGCGGAAGGCCAAACCATGGCAGCCGCTTTGGCAAGCTGGGGCCAGAGCCACGTGGAGACCCCGGTCGACCAGGCCTGCGTCGACGTGGCGCACCGCTTCGTTTCCGCCCCGGCCTACATGTACGGCGCGGCGACCCCGGCCGAGGTGTTCGCCTCGTGCCAGGCGGCTGTTGCCGCACTCAAGTCGCTGTTGAGCTGACTATACGGCCAGCCATTCTCTAGATAAGCAGGAAGCTTCATGATCATCGTCATGGCCAGCAAGGCCACGCAAGAACAGGTCTCCGCCGTCACCGCCAAGATTCGTGCCGCAGGGTTGGCTGAACATGTTTCATGCGGCACGGAGCGCACCATCATCGGCGCCATCGGCGACGAGAGGGTGCTGACGCCCGACATGTTCGAACTGATGCCCGGCGTGGAACGGGCGATGCGGGTCATGAAGGAGTACCGCATCGTCTCGCGCGAAGCCCAGCCGACGGATACCGTGGTCCGGGTGAGGGGCGTGCCGATCGGCGGCAAGACCTTGCAGATCATCGCCGGTCCCTGCTCGGTCGAAACGCCTGAACAGATGGCGCTCGCCGCTGCCGCCGTGGCAGGTGCCGGGTGCAAGATGATGCGCGGTGGCGCCTTCAAACCGCGCAGCAGCCCATACAGTTTCCAGGGCCTCGGTGTGGAGGGACTGGATTATCTGCAGCAAGCGGCACGTGAGCATGGTCTGCCGGTGGTGACCGAACTGATGGACGTACGCATGCTCGACACCTTCCTGGAGTACGACGTCGATGTCATCCAGATCGGCGCGCGCAACATGCAGAACTTCGACTTGCTCAAGGAAGTCGGCCGCATCAACAAACCAGTCATCCTCAAACGCGGGCTGGCGGCGACGATCAGCGAATGGCTGATGGCCGCCGAGTACATTGCCGCCGGCGGCAACCACAACATCATCTTCTGCGAACGCGGCGTGCGCAGCTTCGAGACCTACTACCGCAACATGCTGGACGTTACCGCCATCCCGGTGCTGAAGAAGGAAACTCACCTGCCGGTGATCATCGATCCGTCCCACGCCGGAGGCAAGGCGTGGATGGTGCCGGCGCTGTCGCGGGCGGCGGTGGCGGCCGGCGCCGACGGGCTGCTGATCGAGATGCACCCCAATCCCTGCGAGGCCTGGTGCGACGCCGACCAG
>JACPUY010000349.1 GCA_016192025.1 Pseudogulbenkiania sp.
AAATCCTGCTATTTCCGTCCGATGGCCTTCTACGGTGCGGGCAAGCTTGGCATTGCGCCGCCGGCGGGCGACGTGCACGTGATCGTGGCGGCTTGGCCGTGGGGTGCCTACCTCGGTGAAGAGGGACTGGAACGCGGCATCCGCGTGAAGACCTCGTCCTTCACCCGCCACCACGTCAACATCACCATGTGCAAGGCCAAGGCCAACGGCAACTACATGAATTCCATCCTGGCCAACACCGAAGCCACCCGCGACGGTTACGACGAGGCGCTGCTGCTCGACGTGGAAGGCTACGTGACCGAAGGGTCCGGCGAGAACATCTTCATCATCCGTAAGGGCAAGCTCTACACGCCGGACCTGACTTCGGCGCTGGAAGGCATCACCCGCGACAGCGTGGTGCAGATCGCCGGCGAAATGGGACTGGAACTGATCGAGAAACGCATCACCCGCGACGAAGTGTACAGCGCCGACGAAGCCTTCTTCACCGGCACCGCCGCCGAAGTGACGCCAATCCGCGAGCTGGACAACCGCGCCATCGGTACCGGCCAGCGCGGGCCGATCACCGCCGAAATCCAGAAACGTTACTTCGACTGCGTCAAGGGCCTGGACCCGGCGCACGAAGAATCGCTGACCTACATCGAACAATGAAAGCCCCGGCCGACCCTTCACCCGGTCGGCCCGCAAGGAAGCAAGCATGACTGAACTGAAAGAAAACACCCAACGCGTGATCGAAGTCACCGAAAAGGACCTGCCGCTGCACTGCCCGATGCCGGACATGGTGAAATGGAACGCCCACCCGCGCGTCTTCCTGCCGGTGCACAAAACCGGTGAAGCCCTGTGCCCCTATTGCGGCACCCGCTACAAGCTGGTGGGTCCGGTCAGCGGGCATCACCACTAAGAGCCCATCTCATTAGGCGGCTGCGCCTGCGCATCTTGATGCGTCGGCGGTGCTCGGAATCCTCATGTACTCCGTGTACATTCCGGTTCCTGTGCTCCGGTGACGCTCAACCTGCTTTGGCTCGCTCGCCTACTGAAATAGGCTCTGATTTACCACAAGGACATGCTAGGGGTGCGGCCCACTGCCGCACCTTTTTGCTTTGTATCGATGATGAAAAAAATCCTGGTGATCGCCCCGTCCTGGGTAGGCGACAGCGTCATGGCCCAACCGCTGTACCGGCGCCTGCACGAGCGCCATGCCGAGCTGGAACTGCACGTCTTCGCCCCCAGCTGGACGCTCCCCTTGCTGGCCCGCATGCCCGAAGTGCACAAGGCCCACCTCAACCCGTTTGGCCATGGCCAGCTGCGCCTGCGCGACCGCTGGCAGCTGGGCCGCATGCTTGCACGGGAGCGTTTCGACCAGGCCATCGTCCTGCCCAACTCGATCAAGTCGGCGCTGGTCCCGATGTTTGCCGGCATCCCGCACCGCACCGGCTTTCTGGGCGAATCCCGCTACTGGCTGCTGAACGATGCGCGCGAGCTGGACGAGACGGCGCTGCCGATGATGGTCGAACGCTTTTGCGCCCTGGGCGAAGAGCGGAACCAGCCGTTACCGCGCCCCATCCCGCACCCCCGTCTCGCCAGTGACCAGGCCGGTCGACAGGCCGCGCTGGCCCGCTTGCAACTGGATACTCAAAAACCGATTGCCGCCTTCTGCCCTGGCGCCGAATACGGCCCCGCCAAGCGCTGGCCGAGCCGGCACTTTGCCGAGCTGGCCCGACGCTTTACCTTGGCCGGCTACCAGGTCTGGCTGTTCGGCTCCCCCAAGGACAAGGAAATCGGCGACGAGATTGCCGCCCTGTCCGGGCACGTCGCCACCAACCTCTGCGGCAAGACCGGCCTGGACGAAGCCATCGACCTGATCAGCCTGTCCAGCATCGCGGTCTGCAACGACTCCGGCCTGATGCACGTCGCGGCGGCGCTCGACGTTCCGCTGGTTGCCCTGTACGGTTCCTCCAGCCCGGACTTCACCCCGCCGTTGACAGACCGCTCGGCGATTGCCACGCTGAACCTCGACTGCAGCCCCTGCTTCGAGCGCAGCTGCCCCTACGGCCATACCGATTGCCTCGAGAAACTCGCCCCCGACATTCCCTGGAAAGCCGTCGTGCAGTTCCTGCCGCCGCTGGCGAACAAGACCGATGCAAAGTAACCGGACCCTGAGCAAGACATGACCACTGTGGAAAAACATCCTCCGCTCGAAGAAAACAGCCGCCGGATGGGGCTGGTACGGGCCGCCGCCAAACTGTTCCGGGACCAAGGCTACGAACGGACCACGGTACGCGACTTGGGCAATGCAGTCGGGCTACAGTCGGGCAGCCTGTTCTACCACTTCCGCACCAAGGAAGAGATTCTGGTCGCCGTGATGGCGCTGGGCATCAGTAGCACCACCGAACAACTGGAACAGGCCATCGCCAAGGCGGGATCAACCCGCGAGAAGCTATCTGCCCTGTTTCACGTCCACCTCAATTCGCTGCTGGGCGACAACCAGGCCGCGCTGGAAGTGATGCTGTACGAGTGGCGCAGCGTTTCCGAGGCCGCCAAGCCGGGACTCATCCTGCTGCGCGACCGTTACGAGGCGCTGTGGCAAACCGTCCTGGACGAGGCCGCCGCTGCCGGGTTGGTCAAGCCGGATACGCGCCTGCTGCGCCGCACCCTGCTGGGCAGCTTGCACTGGTCGGTCCAGTGGTACCGGAAGGACGGAGAATTGTCCGTGGACAAACTGGCTGATCGCATGCTGGATCTGGTGTTGATCAAATAAGGGAGAATCCGCCTGGCTCGACATACAGGGCACCCGGCAGCGGGACCAGAAAACGAGCGGTCTGCCAGCAGAAGCACGGGCAGACCGTTTTCATCGGCCGTACCGAGGCACGCTCACTCGGCAAGCCGGCGCGCCAGCTCCCTCGCCTTGAGCGAAGCCGCCACATCGCCCTGCCGCGCCGCCAGTACGTACCAGCGGATCGCCTCGCGCAAATCACGCTCCACCCCGTCGCCATGCTCGTAAAGACTGGCCAGCAGGTATTGTGCCCCGACATCCCCTTGTTCGGCGGCTGCCTTGTACCATTTGGCGGCCTGCAGGTAATCCTGCGACACCCCGCGCCCCAGGTAATACTGGGTGCCCAGACTGACCTGGGCATCGCGATACCCTTGCTTCGCCGCCAGGTCGAACCAGCGGGTTGCTTCGGGCTGGGAGCGCGGCACGCCATCGCCGTTCTCGTACAGCAAACCCATGGCATACTGCGCCCGCGACAATCCATGCCCTGCCGATTTGCGCAGCAGTTCGAGCGACTTGTTGCGATTGGCCAAAACCCCCTGCCCATGCCAGTACATCATGGCAAGATTGAACTCGGCCACCGGCTCGCCCTCTCGAGCACCGTCCTCGAACAACTTCAAGGCGGTTGTGTAATCGCCCCCCTGATAGGAAGACCACCCCGGAATGGCCGGTTTTTCTTCCGCCAGGGCAATGAGACTCAGGCCGAACAAACACATCAGCGTCAGATATCGCACGGCACCCTCCCGTCACAGGAAGAAGCAACAGCCGCTACTCGCCATTCAGGCTTTCACATCGACATTCTGTCCCAGATGAGACGGATGCTCCGACTGCGCCACCGCGCCCCGACGCGGCCACCACGGTCTCCGATACCCCCTGACCTGGCTCAAGGAGTAATGTGCGCAGTCGTGGCAACACCTGGTGAGCCGGCTTGACTAATCGGGGCCCTGCCCTCATCTCCCAACTTACTATTTTGACTGTAACCTCCGGCAGCGGTTCTGTCAGTCATAACTTGTTAAAATACCGATCTACACCCCAAGAACAGGAACATCTCCATGAGCACCTCTCGTCACAGTCCTCTTCTCATCCTTGGTTCTGGCCCGGCCGGCTATACCGCTGCCGTTTACGCAGCACGTGCCAACCTCAAGCCGGTGATGATTACCGGCCTGGCACAGGGTGGTCAGCTGATGACCACGACCGACGTAGACAACTGGCCTGCCGATGCCGACGGCGTGCAAGGCCCCGAGCTGATGGTGCGCTTCCAGCAACATGCCGAGCGTTTCGGCACCGAGATGATCTTCGACCATATCCACACCACCTACCTGCACGAGAAGCCGATCCGCCTGGTCGGTGACGCCGGCGAATACACCTGCGATGCGCTGATCATTTCCACCGGCGCCTCTGCCCAGTACCTGGGGCTGGCTTCGGAAGAGGCGTTCATGGGCAGGGGTGTATCGGCCTGCGCCACCTGCGACGGCTTCTTCTACCGCAACCAGGACGTGGCGGTGATCGGCGGCGGCAACACCGCCGTGGAAGAGGCACTGTACCTCGCCAACATCGCCAAGCATGTCACGCTGGTGCACCGCCGCGACAGCTTCCGCGCCGAAAAGATCCTGGTCGACCACCTGATGCACAAGGTCGAGGAAGGCAAGATCACGCTGGCATTGAACCAGACTCTGGACGAAGTGCTGGGTGATGCCTCCGGCGTAACCGGCGCCCGCCTGAAGAGCATGACCGATGGCACGACCCGCGACATCGTATTGACCGGGGTCTTCATCGCCATCGGCCACAAGCCGAACACCGATATCTTCAAGGGTCAGGTGGAAATGGACAGCACCGGCTACATCATCACCAAGGGCGGCCGCGAAGGCAACGCCACTGCCACCAGCGTCCGAGGGGTATTTGCCGCCGGCGACGTGCAGGACCACATTTACCGCCAGGCGGTCACCAGTGCGGCATCGGGCTGCCAGGCCGCCCTGGATGCCGAGCGCTTCCTGGACGGCAAGTAAGCCTTGAAGCCCTTCAAGGATCAGCTGAAGGGTGTCCGCAAACAGGCAAGGCAGCAGGCCTTGCCTGTTTTGCCGTCGGCCGTCCCGGTCAAGCCGCCCGAACCGGAACCTGACTTTCGCACGCTGTTTGGCGACGTCCGTCCGGTCAAGGACGGCAACCGCGTTCCGCCGTACAGCCCCAAGCCCAGCCCGCGCCCGCGCCATCTGGATCGGCACGTTTCGATGGACCCTGCGCTGGAGGCGGCGCTGCTGGCCCATGCCGTCGGCTGGTTCGAACCGGCCGAACTCGATAAGAACTTCGTCCGTTCCGGCATGCCCACCACCACCCTCAAACGCTTGCGTACCGGCCATTGGCCGGTCGTGGCCGAATTGGACCTGCACGGCCTCGACCGCTATCAGGCGCAGGACACGTTGACGATGTTCCTGCATCGCGCCCGGCCGCGCGGCCAATGCGTGCGTATCATCCACGGCAAGGGCTTCGGCTCGCACGGTGAACCGGTGCTCAAACGCATGGTGCGCAGTTGGCTCAAGCATCATCCGGACGTCCTGGCGTTCTGCGAAGCGGACGAGCGCCAGGGCGGCAGCGGAGCCTTGGTGGTACTGCTGCGCCGCCCACCCCATTGAACCAGTAACACCCCTTCCCAGCGTCATGGGTTTCCGCTAGTCTTCAAGAAAAGGGCGGGCCCACGTTATTACCACCCTACCCAGGAGCTACGCATGCAAGGCGAACGCTGCCCCGACTTCACCCTGCCGGCCACTTCCGGCAAAACGTTTACCTTGGCTGAAGCCAGCAAACCGCTGGTCATCTATTTCTACCCCAAGGACAACACCCCCGGCTGCACCAACGAATCGATGGCCTTCCGCGACCACTATGCGGAATTTACCGCCGCCGGTGCCGACGTGGTCGGCATCTCGCGCGACAGCCTGAAGTCACACGAGAATTTCAAGGCCAAGCTGGAGCTGCCGTTTGAATTGCTGGCCGACAAGGACGAAACAGCCTGCAACAGCTTCGCTGTCATCAAGATGAAGAACATGTATGGCAAACAGGTAAGGGGGATTGAACGCAGCACCTTCGTCATCGACGCGCAGGGCACAGTGGCGCGGGAATGGCGCGGCGTGAAAGTACCGGGTCACGCCGAGGAAGTGCTTGCATTCGTCAAGACGCTTTGAGCGCAGCTGCGCCCGGCTCCCCCGGCCGGGCACTGCGCAGAAAAGGGGACTCATCATGACAAGCCACAGGAAAAGCAGAATCGCCAAACTGTTTGTTCTGGACACGAATGTACTGCTGCACGACCCCACCTGCCTCTTCCGCTTCGAAGAGCATGATATCTTCATCCCCATCATCACCCTGGAAGAGCTGGACACCCACAAGACCGGCATGTCCGAAGTGGCGCGCAACGCCCGCCAGGCCAGCCGCTTCCTGAACGAGATCGTCAGCAGCACCGATGCACGGATCGACGCCGGCATCTCCCTGGCCGGGCCCAGCAAGGAGGCGGCCTCTGGCAAGCTGATCCTGCAGACCCAGGCCATTTACAGTGTGCTGCCGCCCTCTCTGCCGGTCGGCAAGGCCGACAACCAGATCCTCGGCATCGTCATGGCACTCAAGGAGTTGCATCCCGAGCGGCCGGTCATCCTGGTTTCCAAAGACATCAACATGCGCATCAAGGCGCGTGCGTTGGCGCTGGATGCGGAAGACTACTTCAACGACAAGGTGCTGGAAGACACCGACCTGCTGTACACCGGCTCGCGCGAGATCGACGCCGCGTTCTGGGATCGCAACAGCGAAGATCTGCGCTCATGGCAGGAATACGATCGGCGCTACTACCAGATCAAGGGTCCGGACGTGCCGGACATGCACGTCAACCAATTGCTCTGGCAGACCGGCGAGCAGCCGTTGTTGGCCATGATCACCAAGATCGAGGGCAAGACCGCCATCGTCGAGACGCTGAAGGATTTCAGTCATCAGAAAAACAACGTCTGGGGCATCGTAGCGCGCAACCGCGAGCAGAACTTCGCCCTCAACCTGCTGATGAACCCTGACATCGACTTCATCACCCTGCTCGGCCAGGCCGGCACCGGCAAGACCCTGCTGACGCTGGCGGCGGGGCTGGCCATGACGCTGGAACAGAAGCTCTACTCGGAAATCATCATGACCCGGGTAACCGTGCCGGTCGGCGAGGACATCGGTTTCCTGCCCGGCACCGAGGAAGAAAAGATGACACCGTGGATGGGCGCCCTCGAGGACAACCTGGACGTGCTGAACAAGAGCGACGACGACGGTGGCGACTGGGGACGAGCCGCCACGCGCGATCTGATCCGCTCGCGCATCAAGGTGAAGAGTCTCAATTTCATGCGCGGCCGCACCTTCCTCAACAAATACCTGATCATCGACGAGGCGCAGAACCTGACCCCGAAACAGATGAAAACGCTGATCACCCGCGCCGGCCCCGGCACCAAGGTGGTCTGCCTCGGCAACATCGCGCAGATCGACACGCCCTACCTGACCGAGGGCAGTTCCGGTCTCACCTACGTGGTCGACCGCTTCAAGGGATGGCAGCATTCGGGGCATATCACGCTGCAGCGCGGCGAACGCTCTCGGCTGGCAGACCACGCCGCCGAAGTGCTATGAGCCATCCCCGTCTCGAATTGATTCACGAGAAGGCGAAAGGGGGAGCGCAACTCGCGCCACCCCTTTTGTTCGTTCATGGCGCCTTCACCGCGGCCTGGTGCTGGCAGATGCACTTCCTGCCCTGGTTTGCCGAGTGCGGCTACGACTGCTGGGCGCTGAGCCTGGAGGGACACGGCGGCAGCAGCGGGCACGACTACCTGTCAGGCATCAGCATCGACGACTACGTGCGCAACCTGTCAGCCGCCATCCGCCAGATCGGCCAGACGCCCATCGTCATCGGCCACTCGATGGGCGGCTTCGTGTTGCAGCAGTATCTCACCCTGCACACGCTGCCCGGCGCCGTCCTGCTGGCCTCGGTCCCGCCGCACGGACTGGCCGGCTCCAGCCTGCGTCTGATGACCCAGGCGCCGTCGCAGTTTCTCGCGCTGAATCTGTATCAGAACGGCATGCATCAGCCCGACTGGACTGAGTTGCGTGACATGCTGTTTTCCCCCGCCGCCAGCGAAGAGGTCATCGCCCTGATGGCCCGTCAGGCCCAGCAGGAAAGCCAGCGCGCCATCATGGACATGGCGCTGGTCAACCCGCTGTTCATTCGCCCGCTGCCGCGACTGCCGGCACTGGTATTGGGCGCGGCCGACGACCGGCTGATCTCCCCATCCGACGTCGTGGCGACCGCTACGCGGCTCGACAGCAGCGCCGAGATACTGCCGCAGATGGGGCACATGATGATGCTGGACGAACGCTGGGAACAGGTGGCTTCAAGGGTAGTGGACTGGCTTGGACAGCACTGGCCGGCGCCGGCGGGCGAAACCGGCTAAGCCAGCGGCAAGACCCTTCGGCCAATCTGCTCATGAGTTGGCCAAAGCGGCATCAGTTCTCGCGCTTGCTGCGCCGGTACTCCCAGGGCGGCTGCGGATTGCGCCCTTCCCACAGGCCTATTTGCTGCTCGCGCGCCTGCCCCTCGGCGGCTTCATAGCGGGAGAAGTCCCCGGCCGACTGGTTCTTGCTGGCATAAAAGCGGTAATGCCAGGCGTAGCCGTCCTTGAGCTGCTCCAGATTGACATCAGTCGCCCCTAGCCAGACCCGCCCGACGACCCGTCCGTAACGGTCCTTCTCGATCACGTCCACTTTCACCTGCTGACGATAGATGCGCTCCGACAGGCTCTGCTTGGCTCGCTGCCCGTAGGGCTGGGCCTTCTCCGGTGCATCGATGAAGGCAAAGCGGATCTTGTGCTGCTCCTGCGCCGCATCCAGCACGGTAATGGTGTCACCATCCGCTACCCCGACCACAATGCCGCCGAGGTCTCTGCCATCCGCATGGGTGAAGTAGGCGGCCAGCGCCAGCAGCAACGTGACCACCGCCACCAGCTTTTTGCCCGTGGAGGCGCCGGAAAACAGGGTCATGACGGCACCGAGTTGCCGCTGATTCACTTTCATGTGGATAAACACCCTTTATGAAATGAGAAAACGGCCATTCGGCCGTTCCGGATGCCTCTGAGGCAGATCACTGATCGGTTTCATGACGGCGCGGCTGCCACAGCACGTCGGGCTGGCCCTCCGCGCGGTTCAGATGGCGCGCCAGCACGAACAGGGCGTCGGACAGGCGATTGAGGTATTGCCGGGCCACGTCCGACACCGCCTCGTCCCGCGCCAGCATCACCAGCGTCCGTTCCGCGCGGCGGCAGACCGAACGAGCCTGATGAGCCAACGCAGCCCCGCGCGAACCGCCTGGCAGGATGAACTCCTTGAGCATCGGCAGCGCCGCGTTCATCTCGGTCACCTTTTCTTCCAGCGCCAACACCTGGGCGGGCTGCAAGGCCTGGTAACCGGGTACGGCCAGCTCCGAGCCGAGGTCGAACAGGACGTGCTGAACCTCGCCCAGCCATACCGTCACCTCGGGTGGTAGCGCTTCAGCCAATAGCACACCGATGACGCTGTTCAGTTCGTCCACATCGCCCAATGCCGCGATGCGGGTCGTGTCCTTGCCGACACGGCTGCCATCGCCCAGACCGGTCGTTCCGTCGTCACCGGTGCGGGTAACGATACGCGACAGCCGATGGCCCATCACAACTTCCCTTCGCGCTCGTCGCGACCGATTTCGGTAATGGCCTGGCGCAGGCTCTCGCGCAGCGTTTCGTTGAACAACATCTCATAGTCCTCTTTCAGCTGGTGCATGAGACCGGACAGCATCTGCCGCGCCTGCATTTCCAGCGCGTCCTGCAGCCACAGCGACAGCTCGACCTTCATCCGCGGCAGGATCTTCTGCGTCAGCGAATCGATCAGCGCCTGTTCGTCGACCACGGTGCAGGACCGCGCCATTGCCCCCGGCGTGTGTTCGCTCCCACCCGCAACCGGCATGGCGCTTGCCACCGACGGCTCCGGCAGCCCGGTGCTGGCCGCCGCCTCCAGTTGCGGCACAACGGCCAGCTCACCTAGCTCCTGGACAGCTCCACCCTGGATGAGCGGCACCACCACGTCAGCCGGCTCGATGCCGGCGACGGCATGCATCTCGTCGAGGTCAGACTTGGGGTAGTCCAGGGCCGCAGCTTCCGACCCGCCAGAGTCAGAGGCCGAGCCCACACCGAACACGCCGGCCTCATCGTTCTCAATGCCGAGCGGCTCCTGCGGCACATCTGCCGGTCCGGTCTGTTCGGCCAACATCGGCACTTCAGGAGTCACGCCGACCTGAAGGCCCTCGCTCTCAACAGAGGACTCGGCCTCCACAGTGACAGCCTGTTCCACCGTCGCGGCTGGCGACAGACACTCGGAAACGACGGCCATGATTTCAGGCTGCCCCGGTTGATCGCCGTGGTCGGGCTCGTCGAACAGCATCGACTCATCGCCCCCCCCCTCTTCGCCAACACCGGCTGGCTGAGGCGAAACTTCCGTCACTGGCAGCTCGGTCCCCCTGGACTCTGGCACAAGCGAGGCAGCCGGCTCAGGCAGCATCACCTCGGATGCGGGCTCGAGCAGGGCGGCCAGCTCGGACAAAGCGGCAGCGACTGCCTCGGGCGATTCGGCCGCATCACCATCATATTCCGTTCCATCCCAGGGAAGCTGATCGTGAATGCTCTCCGCCTCCGGTTCGGGCCCGACACCGCCCCCCAGCACGCCGGTAGGCAGGCTCTCGATATCGATACTCTGCACCGCCGGGACAGGCCAAACGACTTCCTCTGCTTCATGAACCACCATGTCGGCACTCTCGGCCTGCATGGCGAACGGGGCAGCGGCAGTCTCAGACTCCGCGGGGGTGCCGGTGACCGGTTCGGCAAGCTCGTCGGCCAGCGTCGCATCCAGCGTAGGAATCGCGCCAGCCCATGGTTCGGGAACAACGGTGCTGGTCTCGACCGCCACAGCGTCGCCCTCTGCCAGCGACGGAATCGACCCGGCACTTGGAGGCTCAACCGGGTCCGACGACGCCGAACCAACCTCCTCCGCCTCGGCAGAGGCAGTGGGCTCCGACCATTCCATGGCCAGTTCAGGAATATCAAAGCCATCGTCTTGCACCTGAACAGGCTCGGTGCTCTGCAATTCGACCGACTCTGGCGACGACACACCACCCTCCTCCGCCTCGACAGAAACGGTAGGTTCCGACCACTCCATGGTCAGTTCAGGAATCGCGATCCCGTCGTCGGGCGATAGCACCGGCTCGGAAGGTGCACGTGCCACGCTCTCGGCACCGGAACCGGCAGGCGTCCGCAAGAAATCGAATGGTTCGTCGCCGAGTACCGTCCCGGTGGCAAGCTCGCTCACGGACTGCGGCGGCACCTCCCGCTTCAGGCCGGGCAGCACATCGTCCAGCGCCAGCTCGTCCAATGACGCCACGTCCAGATCCAGCGACGGCAGCCTGGAAAAATCCACGCCGGACTCGACCATCTCCGGTGCAGGGCCGATATCCAACACCGCCTCGAGTGACAACTCCGGGGGCATCTCCAGCTCCATGGCATCGGCCGGCAAAGCCGCCGCCATCTCATCCAGTTCGCCGGAAAAATCGAAATCAGGGAGTTCGAATGCCGGCTCTTCGGTCAGAACGGGCAAAGCGGCGTCATCGACAACCTCAGTCAATACCGGGAGCTCCAGTTCCAGCCCGGCCGGCGGCGATGCTTTTTGCGATGGATTCATCTCAGAGGTGACTCATATCGTGATGTTCGATCTCATAGGCCGCCGAGCGGTAAAACCGGAAACGCTCTCGTGCCGTGGCCAGCGATACCTCGTCGCACCCGACGATTTCCAGGATGCGGGCGAAGTGCTCGGGGTGCTCCGGCAGCGCCGGCCCCAAATTCAACAACACCGCGTGCCGCAGGTCCTCCGGCAGCCGGGTCGTGAGCCAGATCGGCGTTTCCGGCGCTTCGTCCGCATCCAGACGGCAGTGCGGCACAAACTGGGTATCCGCTATGCTCCACAGGCGAGCGCTGAAACCGGCCAGCTGGTCTTCATCGGCCAGCCACACCAGCAAGCGCTCGCCCTTGCGAAACACCGTTTGCGCGAGCCGGCAGGCAAAGGCCTGCGGATCGGCCACCTTGGTGTAAAAATCAATCCGCGGCATCGTCTACCAGGTCTTGGGCTTCGCGACGCGGCCTCCCGCGGCGTACCACATTGCCGACAGCAAGGTCGGCACGGTCCTGCAGGAACTGCACCAGCAGCGGCACCGGGCGGCCGGTCGCTCCCTTGTCCTTACCGCTCTTCCAGGCTGTGCCGGCAATGTCCATGTGAGCCCAGTCGTAGGCCTTGGTAAAGCGCGACAGGAAGCAGGCCGCCGTGATGCTGCCACCCGGCCGGCCTCCCGTGTTGGTCATATCGGCGAACGGGCTCTTTAGCGCGTCCTGGTACTCCTCCCACAGCGGCAGATGCCAGGCGCGGTCGCCCACCTCTTCGCCCGCCGCCAGCAGTTCGCGCGCCAGCGCGTCCTGATTACTATAGAGGCCGGTTGCCACATTCCCGAGCGCGATCACGCAGGCGCCGGTCAGCGTGGCCACGTCGATGACCAGCGCCGGGTTGAAGCGCTCGGCAAACGTCAGCGCATCGCACAGGATCAGCCGGCCTTCGGCGTCGGTATTGAGAATTTCTACCGTCAGGCCGGACATGGTGGTCACGATGTCGCCCGGCTTGTTGGCCCTGCCCGACGGCATGTTCTCGCACGTCGGCACGATGGCGATCAGGTTCAGCGACAGCTGCATTTCGACGGCGGCACGGAAAGCGCCCAGCACCGTCGCCGCCCCGCACATATCGTACTTCATCTCGTCCATGCCTTCGCTCTGCTTGAGCGAGATACCGCCGGAATCGAAGGTAATGCCCTTGCCGACCAGGACGATCGGCTTGTCCTCGCTGGCTTTGCCGCCCTGGTAGGACAGCACGATCAGGCGCGCCTCCTGGTCACTGCCCTTGGCCACCGACAGGAACGAAGTCAGACCTAGCGCTTCGATCGCGTCCGGGGCATAGATGTTCGCACTGGCGCCAAACTGCTGCGCCATCTCCTCCGCCTGGCGGGCCAGGTAATCGGGGGTACACACGTTGCCCGGCAGGTTACCCAGATCCTTGGCAAGGTTCATGCCGTTGCCGATCGCCAGACCACGCTGCAGGCCTTTTTCACCATCGGTCAGATCGCTGCGTCGCGACACCGCCAGCGTCAGCTTGCGGGGCTCGCGGGGGCCATCTTCCGACTTGGTCTTGAAGCGGTCGAAACGATACAGGACATCGAGCGTCACCACGGCGGCCTGCTCGATCATCCATTCCGCATCATGTTTCTTGACGGTCAGCTCGGTCAGGTAGCTGACCACCTCGCTGGCCGACGTCTGGGTCAGCGCCCGGACCGAACTGCGGATTGCCTCGCGGTACTCCTTGGCTCGGAAATCGCGTTCCTTGCCCAGGCCGACCAGCATGACGCGGTCGCACAAGGCGTGCGGCACCGCGTGCAGGATGAGGGTGGAACCCAGCTTGCCCTCCATGTCGCCGCGACGGATCACGTCGCTGATAAAGCCGTTGGAAATGCGATCGAGCAGGTCCGCGGCAAAGGTCAGCTTGCGCGATTCGAACACGCCGACGATGACGCAGGCTACGCGCTGTTTCTCCGGGCTACCGCTTTTTATGTTAAATTCCATCGTGAACTCTCGTGGATTATGTGCGTCAATTATGCCTGTTCCAGCCGTGTGTCAGCCGGTTACGCCCAAGGATAGAGGCATTGACCGCAAACAGGTAGTTTCCCATTCCAGAATCTGCCAGACCGACACTTCTGAAAATTCATTCAAATTATCTCTACGCTTATCATAAAAAGTCAAAAAGGCCCTGCTAAATGGTTTTTCAAAAAAGCCTGACCCGCGAATTGACTTTTACGGCTGTCGGCGTGTTCGTGGTTCTGCTGGCCATTCTGGTCACCACGCAGACCATCAACCTGCTTGGACGGGCCGCTGAAGGCCGGGTTGCCAACGAGGCCGTTGCGGCCCTGATCGGGTTCTGGGCCCTTGGCCTGTTTCCCGTGCTGTTGATTCTCACCGTTTTCGTCAGCGTCCTGGTCGTCATGACCCGCTTGTGGCGCGATCACGAAATGGCCGTCTGGCTCGCCTCGGGACTGTCACTCAAAACCTGGATCAAACCGGTGCTCCGCTTCGCCCTGCCACTGGCCATCCTGGTCGGCGTTTCATCGCTGCTGATCGGCCCCTGGGCTGAACAGCGCAGCCGGGAATACGCCGAAATTCTCAAACAGCATGAAGATGTTTCGGCTATTTCTCCGGGTATCTTCAAGGAGTCCCACTCCTCCAGCCGGGTTTATTTCGTCGAGAATTTTTCCGGAGAAAACGGTTCGGCTTCCAACATCTTCATGCAGGATATGGGCAAAGGCAAGATTTCCAGCATTTTTGCCAAATCGGGCCGGATCGTCACCAATGACCAGGGTGAGCGGGTGCTGGTGCTGGAAAATGGCCGGCGCTACGTCGGCAATCCGGGCGAGGCCGACTACGAGGTGGCCGAATTCGCCCGCTACAGCCTGATCATCAACGACCAGCCCAAGCTGATCGGGCCGGCCACGACCCGCCAGGCCTTGACGACCGCCTACCTGGTGCAGAGCGACAAACCGCGCGACAAGGCCGAACTGGCCTGGCGCCTGTCCATGCCGATCAGCACCATCATCCTGGCACTGCTGGCCATCCCCCTGTCCTATTTCAACCCGCGCAGTGGCCACACCTACAACCTGCTGCTGGCCTTGCTGGCGTACTTCGTCTACCAGAACGCCCTCACCCTGGTCCGCAACTGGGTGATGCAGGAGCGACTCGGCTCCTACGCCATGCTGGCCCCTCATCTCTTGATGCTGCTGGCAGCGCTTGGCCTGCTGGCGTACCGCAACCGTCCCGCCACGTCGCCGGGACGCTTCCTGGGCCAGCTCATCCGGAAATCCTGATCCATGAAATTGATTTACCGCTACATCATCAACCAGCTGACGGTCGCCACGCTGTATACGCTGGTGGCGCTGCTGGGACTGTATGCCTTCTTCGACATCATCAAGGAAGTGTCCGACCTGGGGCAAGGCAGCTACGGGCTGCCGCAGATGCTGCTCTATATCGCGCTCTTGATGCCCGGACATGCCTACGAGCTGATGCCGCTGGCGGTGCTGATCGGGGGCATGGTCGCCATGACCCAGTTGGCCACCAACAGCGAGTACACCATCATCCGCACCAGCGGTGTCACCCTGACCCAGGTCGCCGGGGTGTTGTTGCGCTTTGGCATTGGTTTCGCCGTGCTGACCGGATTGCTCGGCGAGTTTGGCGCCCCGTTCTCCGAGAAGCAGGCCGAAAGAATGAAACTCTCGGCCACCAAGTCGATGGTCGCCCAGGAGTTCCGTTCCGGCATCTGGGTCAAGGATGACCAGAACTTCATCAACGTCGGTGAAATGCTGCCGGACAATACCCTGCTCGGGGTGCGCATTTACACTTATGATAAGGATTATCGCCTAGTGCAGACCCGTCTCGCCGAGCGCGGCACCTACCAGCCGCAACAGCATCTGTGGCGGTTGGAGCAGGTCAGGGAAACCACGCTGACCGACCAGGCCACGACCACCCGCCGGTTGGCCTCCCTCGACTGGCACTCGGTCATCGAACCGTCGATTCTGGACGTGCTGCTGGTGGTCCCCGAACAGATGTCCGCCATGGACCTGACCACCTATATCGAGCACTTGCGCAGCAACGAACAAAAGACCCAGCGCTATGAAATTGCCCTATGGAGCAAGTTCTTTTACCCGCTGGCCTGTATCTCTATGGCCCTGGTCGCCCTCGCCTTCACGCCGCGCCAGCGTCGGCACGCTCAATTGGGTGTAAGGCTGTTCGTCGGCATCTTCCTGGGCGTCGCCTTCCACTTCGTCAACCGGCTGTTTGCCCATCTCGGCCTGCTCTACGACTGGAACGCCATGCTGGCAGCCACGCTACCGACCCTGCTGTTCCTGCTGGCGGGGATCACCTTCACCGTGCGACAAGAAAGGCGCTGACATGACCGACCCGCTGCTCGAACGTTGCAAGGCCTGGCGCCAGACGCTCAACGAAGGCCGCCAGCGGCTTGCCGAAGCCTACCTGAAGAAGCGCGACCCGGAACGTTTCCTCTGGCTGTACAGCCAGGTGGTGGACGGTATCCTGCAGGACATGTGGAGCACACTGGGCATTGACCAGAAGGCGGCGCTGATCGCCGTCGGCGGATATGGGCGCGGACAGTTGTTCCCGCATTCCGACATCGACCTGCTGTTCCTGCTCCCCTGCGACACGTCGACGGAGCTGAACGACACGATCACCCGCCTGATCGGGCTGATGTGGGACAGCGGGCTGGAAGTCGGCCACAGCGTGCGCACCGTCGCCGAGTGCCTGGGCGAGGCGGCCAACGACATCACCATCGAGACGACCCTGCTGGAAAACCGCTACCTCTCGGGTGATGCGGAACTGCACCAGGCAGCCTGTACGGCACTGGCCCAGCAGCGCGATCCGCTGGCTTTCTTCGAAGGCAAGATCCTCGAACAGCAGCAACGCCACAACCGCTACTTCGGCGTCACCAACAATCTCGAGCCGAACGTCAAGGAAAGCCTGGGGGGATTGCGCGACCTGCAGACCATCCTGTGGATCAGCAAGGCCATCGACCTCGGCGACAACTGGGACGCGCTGGTGCGGCGCGGCATCCTGACCTTGGCCGAAGCCCGCCTGATCAAGCACAGCGAGAGCCAGCTGCAGAAACTGCGCATCGACCTGCACCTGCTGGCACGCCGCCGGGAGGATCGCCTGATCTTTGACCTGCAACAGCAGATGGGCCTGGCCCGGGGCCTCAAGGACACGCCGGCCAAGCGCGCCAGCGAACAGGTCATGCAGCTTTACTACCGCGCCGCCAAGACGGTCGGTCAGCTGAACGGTATCCTGCTGCCCAACCTGCGGGCGCGCATTTATTCGCAGGTGCCGCGCGTCACGCAAAACCTCAACGCCCGTTTTTACAGTGTCAACGGCATGCTGGGCATCCGCCGCCCGGACGTGTTCGAGAAGGAGCCCTCGGCCATCCTGGAGGCGTTCCTGATGCTGCAGCGTAACCCGGAACTGACCGGCTTCGCGCCGCGCATGCTGCGAGCGCTGTGGCACGCGCGCAGCCACATCAACGAGAAATTCCGCCGCGACCCGGCCAACCGCGCGCTGTTCATGCAGATTCTGCGCGAACCCGGCCTGACTCGGACTTTGCGCCGCATGAACCTGTACGGCGTGCTGGGCAAGTACCTGGCCAACTTCGGCCGCATCGTCGGCCAGATGCAGCACGACCTGTTCCACGTCTACACCGTGGACGAGCACATTCTGATGGTGGTGCGCAATCTGCGCCGCTTTGCCATCAGCGCCTTCAACCATGAATACCCGCTGCTCTCAAGGCTGATGAACGATTTCGCCCGTCCGGAAGTGCTGTACGTGGCCGGGCTGTTCCACGACATCGCCAAGGGGCGCGGCGGCGACCACTCGGTGCTCGGCAAGGAAGATGCCCGGCAGTTCTGCGAAAGCCACGGTCTGTCGGCCGAAGACACGGAGCTGGTCGTGTGGCTGGTCGGCGAACACCTGACCATGTCCAGCGTCGCCCAGAAGCAGGACATCTACGATCCGGACACCGTGCTGCGCTTTGCCGACATGGTAGAGACCCCGCGCCGCCTTGCGGCCCTGTACCTGCTGACCGTGGCCGACATTCGCGGCACCAGCCCCAAGGTGTGGAACGCCTGGAAGGCCAAACTGCTGGAAGACCTCTATCACGCCACGCTGAAGGTGCTGATGAGCGGCGGCGCGCTGGATGTGGCCTCCGAGCTGAACGACCGCAAACAGGAAGCCATCGCCCAGCTACGGCTGTTTGCCGTGCCGGACGACGCCATCGACCGCTTCTGGAACGAACTGGACACGGTGTACTTCCTGCGCCACGAGGCGCGGGAAATCGCTTGGCATACCCGTGTACTCAACCGTTTCATCCATGTTACGGAACCGCAGGTCAAGGCGCGCCTGTCCGATGACCGGGAAGGCATCCAGGTACTGGTCTACACCCCGGATCAGCCGGAATTGTTCGCGCGCATCTGCGCCTTCTTCGGCCGCAGTAACTACAGCATCGCCGACGCCAAGATCCATACCACCCGGCACGGCTACGCCCTCGATACCTTCCACGTCTTCATCCCGGAGCACCATGACGGTGACTACCGGGACATGATCAACTTCATCGAGTTCGAGCTGGCCGACTGCCTGAAAAAAGCCGCGCCTATCGTCCTGCCGGCCGAGGGCCGCATCAGCCGCCACCTGAAGCACTTCCCGGTCACCCCGCAAGTGATGATCCGCCCCGACGACCGCGACAATTTCTTCGTGCTGACCATTGTGGCGGGTGATCGCCCCGGCCTCCTGGCCAAGATCGCCAAGGTCCTCACCGGCTATCGGCTCAATGTCCACTCGGCCAAGATCATGACGCTGGGCAGCCGGGTCGAGGACTCCTTCCTCGTCACCGGGTCGGCTCTAAAGGACGACAAGAGCGTATTGGCACTGGAAGGGGAACTGCTCGAGGCACTAAGGCTGTAATGGAGGAGCAAGACATGCTGTTTCTGGAAGACCTGACCCCCGGCCGGCGCTTCGAGACCGCCGGACACACCATCACCGAGGAAGAACTATTGGCCTTCGCCCACCAGTTCGACCCGCAGTTTTTCCACACCGACCACGAAGCCGCCAAGAACAGCGTCTTCGCCGGCCTGGCCGCCAGCGGCTGGCACACCAGCAGCATCAGCATGCGGCTGGTCACCCAGTCCGAGCTCGGCAGGGTGGCCAACGGGCTGGTCGGGCTGGACGTCAGCGTCATGCGCTGGCCGCGCCCGACCCGCGCCGGCGATACCCTGACCGTCTGCGTCGAGGTGCTGGAGAGCCGCCGCTCCAGCAGCCAGCCCGGCTTCGGCATCGTCACCGTGCGCTGGACCACCACCAACCAGCGGCAGGAAATCGCCATGCAGATGGAGAACCGCATCTGGGTCCAGGCGCGCGGCGAGCCGGACCCGGGCGACTCCGTTTAGCGGCGACTGCACTTCCGGAAGTCGGCGGTGAGCTTGGACAGGTCGCCGGCGGTTTCCGCAACCGATGTCCGCGCCCCCGCGCCGATCACGTCGGCCACTACTGCGCGGTAATGGATGCGCAACGACTCCAGCCCACTCACGACTTCGCCCAGCAGCCCCCATCCCTCTGCTGCAGGTTGCGCTCAAGACACCCTTCCGCCAGCTCACCGAAGCCCTGCCTCAACAGACCCAGCACCGTATTGACCCGCCACCAGGCCCAGCCACCGCCAACCAGGGCCGCCAGAACGTAGGACGTGAAGCTGCTTGGCGACAGCGGCTAAAGGACGGTCCACGAGGCAACAGCCAGCTCGGGCGGCAGGCCGTCTTGGGAGAGAAATGCGGGCTACGGCAGAGGTGAAAGCGGCAAGATCAATCCCGACAGCGAGAGGATAGCATCAAGCAAAGCCGCTTTCTCCGACTCGCCCTGAAATGCCCGGCAAAGTCATCACGCTTCATTTGTCGCACCAGTGCTCTCTGGTTGACGGCTGCAGCCACTCCACGATGGCCTGCCAGGCCGCGCGATCCCGGGCGATCTTGCTGGCCGGCAGGTCGAACAGCGTCAGCCCTTGGGCCGCAGCCTGCACGTACAATTGGGTATCCCTCAGCCAGCTGAGCACTTCCACCTCGTGCCGCTGCAGGAAGGCTTCCAGCTCGCGCGCCGAGCGCGTGCGCGGGTCGACGCGCATGCCCACCACACCCAGGAACACCTTGCTCTTGCGGATGGCTTTTTCTTCCAGCAAGCGCTGGAAGAAGTCCTCACTGGCCCACATATCGAAAGGGGAAGGCTGAATCGGTATCAAGATACGGTCGACACGGGAGATCAGGCTGTTGAGCTTCTTGCCGTGCAGTCCGGCCGGAGTGTCCAGTATCACGACATCGGTCCCCTTCGGCGGCCTGGCCGGCACGCCAGGGGAGATTTCCCAGCCATGAATGCCCGGCAAGTCCGCATGGCGCCGTGACAGCCAATTCAGGGAAGATTGCTGCCGATCGACATCCCCCAGCATGACCTTGTTGCCGTTGTTGGCAAAATAGCCGGCCAGGTTTGTCGCCAGGGTCGATTTGCCGCTCCCGCCCTTGGGATTGGCGACCAGCACCGAGAGCACCAACCGTGCCTCCACTCACAATAAACAGCAATGACTATACCAGAGTCATAGCTCTTGCCTATCACCAGAAATTCTGTTCAGCTAGGCACTGAATACAGGGAAACAGCCATGATACGCAGCTTTGACGCCGTCCTGTTCGACATGGACGGCTTGATGATAGACACCGAATCGGTCAGCGCTTCCAGTTGGCGCCTGGCGGGTGAATCGCTCGACATCCAGCTACCGGAAGAACTGATCCACGGCATGGTGGGCCTGTCGGTCACCCGCAGCCTGGAGCGGGTGATAGAACATTATGGCGATCGTGCCCTCGGTCAGGCCTTGAGCGAAGCCTGCCGCTATCATTACCGGCGCCAGCTGGCCGAGGACGACATCCCGCTCAAGAACGGTATCGAGGCGGTGCTGGACTGGCTCACCGAACAAGGCATCCCGCGCGCCGTCGCCACCTCGACGCAACGCCTGATGGCCGACCTCAAGCTGCAGCGCACCGGCTTGTCACGCTATTTCGAGATCAGCGTCGCCGGTGACGAGGTCAGCCACACCAAACCGGCTCCCGACGTCTTTCTGGCCGCGGCGGCCAAGCTCGATATCTCGCCAGAGCGCTGCATCGTGCTGGAAGACTCGCCTTACGGGCTGCTGGCCGGCCACGCCGCCGGCATGCGCGTCATCCTGGTTCCCGATCTGATCAAGCCCAGTGCCGAGGACAATGAAAAGGCCCTCGCCACGTGCGAAAGCCTGCACGACGCCCTGAGCCTGCTCAAGGCGCTCTGACCCGCCTAGGGTTGGCCGACGCTGTTGGCCAACCCTCGCTCGCATTCGGCATGCCCCGGCGCCCTCAGGTCAGGCGCCCCTCAGGGGCGATCATCCAGCACCTTCAGTGCACCGTGCAGGCAGTCGTTCAGCCCCGCCAGCATCGATGCGCCTTGCTCTGCGGGTACCTCCAGCGTCAGCACCACCGCCTCGCCATAGCTCACTTCCAGCACGGCCACACCGTGCTCGGAACAAAACCGGCGCACTCTCGACTCCTCGGCAAAGCCGATGCTGACCGTGTGGCGCTCCATCTTGACGACCGGCAGCAGCTCGGCCTGCTGCAGCGCCGTGCTGACCGCCTGGGCATAGGCCCTGACCAAGCCGCCCGCCCCCAGCGTGATGCCACCGAAATAACGCACCACCACCGCCAGTACGTTGCCGACATCCTTGTGCATCAGCACCGAATACATCGGCTTGGCCGCCGTGCCGGAGGGCTCGCCGTCGTCGTCCAGCCCCGAGTCGCCCTCGGTCAGCAAGACCGAACAGTAATGCCGGGCGTCCGGCCAGCGCTGGCGCACCTCCGTCAATCGCCCCATGGCTTCGGCCCGGCTGGTCACCGGGTAGAGCAATGCGATGAAACGACTCTTCTTGATCTCGATCTCGGCCGTTACTACCGCCGCCAGTCGTAACATCGCTGTCTTTCCGCAAGCTGAAACGGCCATCTTACCCGAAGCACTGCCTAGACTGAGATTGAGCACAAATGGCGTACAAGCCAGATGGCCTGTCCGGCCTGCCGCCCTCTCGCACTTGTCATGACAGCCATGCGAGATAGACAATGACCCATCCATCATGTCCGGAAAGGTGCCCCTGCTGATGACTCCGGCCCTTTGGTTCGTCTGCGCCGTGGGCGCCCTGATCGCCGAATTCCTCACCGGCACGTTCTACCTGCTGGTGGTCGCCCTGGCGCTGGCCGGCGGAGGACTGGCTGCACTGAGCGGGCTGGGCGCCGTCGCCGAACTGGCAGTCGCCAGCCTGACCGGCATCTTCGGGTGGTGGCTGGTGACTCGCTG
>JACPUY010000051.1 GCA_016192025.1 Pseudogulbenkiania sp.
GAAGTTGGCGAGGAAGCTGGACGCCGAGGTACGGTCGGATTTCAGGTCGACCTTCACTTGCTTGATCAGATTCTCCGCCTGGCCGCGGCTACAGTAGTCCTGCTGGTAGAGCGTGCGGGACGAGGGACCACGCAAGGTGGTGACCACGTAGCGCTGATTGTCCTTGGCGGGCACGACATCGCCACCGGCCAGGACTGTAGAAGGACAGCGCCTGTTGGCCATAGGTGGCATCGTCGGTGTGGTCGAGATCCAGGGTGATCGTAGCCGGGGCACACTCGTAGCCGGCGATGAACTGCTCGACGAGCGCGCGGACCATCCGGTAGATATCGCTGCGCCGCAGCGCCCCTTCCAGACGGGAGTGGGTGGCACCGCAGGCCAATGCATTGTCGGCCTCCTGGGGGGCCCGCCCGGCCGCCAGTTTGAACAGCGGGTCTCGACGCAGGGCGTTGGCGTCATTGCCATCTTCGTAACCGGAGGCAATCTGAAACACGCGTTGCGTCAGCAAATCGCGCAGCGGGTGGGTGATGTAGCGCGGGTCACGGGAATCGGCAATGGCCTGGGCCAGGCGCTCAATCAGGCCGATGCGCCGGTCGACGGCGCCCAAGATCAGGGCGCCCAGATCCGAGGAAACCTCCCCACCGGTGAAGTCGGCGCGAACCGTGAAGCCCGCGGCGGGCGGGAATCGGAGTTGTTCCGGGGTAAAATCCAAAGCTGGGCGAGTACCGGTAGGCATTTTTTACGAACTGGTTTCTAGAAAACTCCAATTATATCAAGTACTTACCTAGTTACCAGCCCTCTTTATGCAAAATCCAGGTTAGGTGCGCTGGCCAGCAGCCTCTCCAGTCCATCCCACTGCGATTGCAGGAGAAGTCGCGCGCGAGGGTCCGACAGACCAAGTTCCTCTAGCCTGCATGACATCTTGCCGAAGTTGCAGGCCGTGCAGCTAACCACGAGGTTGTCCAGGTCGTTAGTGCCTCCATACGAGTGCGGCACAACGTGGTCGTACTGAGCCCAAAGTGCTTGGAAGCCCGCGTGCTGGGATGCATTGCTGGAGCCCCACGTGACTACCTCAGGGTAAAGTCGGCAAACTAGTTTCCGGACTTCAGGGCGCACGACCGGAATGCCGCAGTACCTACAGTGGTAACCATCACGGGCGTGCAGCGCAGCAACGGCGTTGCTACATCAGCTCACGCGAGCTGACCGCAGAAGAATTGGCGCAGGCGGCACGTGCCCATTGGGGGATCGAGAACCAGCTGCACTGGGTGATGGACGTTGGCTTTGGTGAGGATGCCTGCATGGTTCGGAAGGACAACGCCCCGCAGAATCTGTCACTGCTGAGGAAGATTGTGCTGAACCTGGTCCGGCCGGTACCGATGGGGAGGAACGGCAAGATGAGCATGCGCACGAAGCGCAAGTCGGCTGCTTGGGATGACGATACCCGAGCGATGCTACTCGGGCTTACCGCGCTATGACAACCGAGTGCGGAAGCCCTGCCCCCCAATGCCGGATGTCAAACAGGCTCCGGCTCTCAGCCACAGACCATGCCATGAGTTTTTTCCTTCAACGATTTGATGGAGAACCCCGCTCCTCCCCACTCCCGCCTTGATCGCAAAGGCCGCTATCCACTCATGGCGAAAGGAGGAACCGCGGCAGATGCCGGGGCATTGTGCGGAGTGGTTGAATTTCCTCTCGCCTGCTCTACCGTTACGTTAGAAGGGCCGCGATACCAACCAATACAAAGCAGCACCGCCGGTGCGGCGCTCCTGGCTGGCTGGAAGCATGAGGAGGCAAACGTGATTACCCGACGCCAATTCTTGAGCGCTAGCGCAGTCGTTAGCGCCTCGCTCCTCGCACCGTGGAAAGGGGGTGTGCGTACCGCGCTGGCCTTTCCGGTAAGCGGTCGCTTACAAAAGTTCGTGCAACCCCTGCGAGGCATCGGCGGCCCCACCGGCATCCCAGTGGCTCAACCCGATACAGTCAGCCACCCGTGGTGGCAACCAGGCGTACAGCACTACACCATCGACATCGGACAATTCGAAGATCAGTTGCACCCAGCGCTCCCTTACCCAACGAGACTGTGGGGCTACGGACAAGGTTTCTCGAGCAACAATCCCAACTGGACCCGCCATCTGGGTGGAATCATCGTGGCCCGCAGGGGCGTGCCGGTGCAGATCACCTTCCGAAATCACTTGCCGGCGAACCACATTCTCCCGATCGACACTACGATTCCGGGTGCGGACGGTGCCCAAAACCGTACCGCCACCCATCTGCATGGTGGATTCGTTCCCTGGGTAAGCGACGGAGGTCCCCAAGCATGGTGGGACCCTAACGGCAACCACGGTCCCAGCTTCGTCAACGTCTTGAATCCGACGCTGGCGCCCAATGAGGCCGAATACTACTACCCCAACGATCAAGGGGCCCGGATGGTGTGGTACCACGACCACGCGATCGGCATTACGCGCCTCAACGCCTACGCCGGAATCGCCTCGGGCTATGTGATAACGGATGACTACGAAGACAGTCTGATTGTCCAGGCCGGCCTTCCCGGCCCACTGGATAGCAGAACCATCTACTTGATATTCCAGGACAAGGTCTTCGTTTCCGAGGACATTGCGGCAACGGACCCGACCTGGCCGACCATCATGCCGAATTCTCGAGCGGGTGACTTGTGGTATGCGCATGTCGGCGAATCCGAAACCGGCGAATCGCTTCCTGATCCGTCCGAAGTCCCAGAGTTCTTTGGCGACACGATTTTGGTCAACGGGACGGCCTATCCATTTCTGGAACTCGAACCCAGGCAATATCGCTTGCGCCTGCTGAATGCGTGCAACGCGCGCTTCCTGAATCCCAGGCTGGTCTATGCACAGAGAACCGACAACACCGAACCCAACAAGAATGCCGAGGGGCCGGCCTTTGTGCAGATCGGGACCGAAGGTGGCTTCTTGCCGCTCCCCGCGATGGTTAACGGTCCGAAGCAGACCACCTTGCTCTTGGGTCCCGCCGAACGCGCCGATGTAATTGTAGATTTGCGCGACATCGCGCCGGACTCGACACTCATTCTCTACAGTGACGCGCCTGCGCCTTACCCCAAGGGTGATGAGGAGACGGACTATCACCCGCACAACCCCAAGACACCGACCTCGATCCCAGGCTACGGACCCAATACGCGCACCTTACTGCAGATCAGGGTCAAGGCGCGCGTCGGCCCCGCGGATCCGTCGATCACGCTGCCGGCCATACTTACGCCCACGGACCCCTTCCTCGTGACGCAGGTTCCCGGCGTGCCAACGCCGATTCCTAATGATGTGAGTAGGGTAAGACACCTCACCTTGAGCGAGACCGTTGATTCCTTCGGGCGCCTAATTCAATTTCTCGGGACCAACGATCCCATCAATCCGGGTGCGAAGAATTTACTCTTTGGGAGAGAATTCTTGTCGGCCCCTACCGAAGTTATTCCTGCCGGCAGTGTTGAAGTCTGGGAAATCGCCAACCTGAGTGGCGATACCCACCCAATTCACTTCCACCTGGTCAACGTTCAGGTGCTTTCACGCCAGGCATTCCAAATCAAGACCTATATGGGCGGCATTCCAAGTTATTTGGGGCCCGCCTACGCACCTGATGCGAACGAACTGGGATGGAAAGAAACCGTGCGCATGAATCCCGGCGAGGTAACACGCGTACTCGTGAAGTTCAATCTACCCACTGTGCCCTTCACCGTACCGCTCAGCACGACCACCGGCGTTGCCGGGCACGAGTACGTTTGGCATTGCCACATACTCGAGCACGAAGAGCATGACATGATGCGCCCCCTTGTCGTCACCTGAGCTGAAAGTGATGAGCAAGCACTCCCCTCCGACAACGCCAAAAGCGACGAACTGTCCGATCTGGCCAACGGTCTGCTCAAACGCGAAATCGAGAGCAGCGCAACGGTGGTGCTCATCCTCACCGAGGATATCGATAGCCCAGAGTGCCGTACCCCGCAGGTTGCAGGCAACCTCATAACCCGGTCGTGACCGGATGGTTGCCGTGTCGCCGGTAAAGCCCTGATGATACGGACGCCGTCAACCCGATCTGCCGGTCATACCGAATGAGGTATGAAAAAAAAACGGGCAGGTTCTCCCGAACCTGTCCGTCGTCGACCTGAGGGTCAGTGCGCCGTCGCCACGGCTCCGCCGGGCTTGGCCGGCACCTCGCTCTCGCGCATCGCGGCCGCCATGGCGCGCGCCCGGTTGCGCTGGGCGCTCAGCATCAGGTAGTTGGCTATCAGCACGAAAATACCCACCAGCAGCACGGTGATCGCCGCCAGCGCGTTGATCTCCGGATTCAGGCCCAGCCGCACCTTGGAGAAGATCACCATCGGCAGCGTGGTCGAACCCGGCCCGGACAGGAAGGAGGCCGTCACCAGGTCGTCCAGCGACAGCGTGATCGACAGCAAAAAGCCCGAGGCGATGGCTTGTGACACCAGCGGCAGGGTGATCAGGAAGAAGATCTTCAGCGGGCGGGCGCCGAGATCCATCGCCGCCTCCTCTAGGCTCTTGTCGATCTCGATCAGCCTGGAGCGCACCACCACCGCCACGTAGGCCATGCATAGTGTGGTGTGCCCCGCCCAGATGGTGAAGAAGCCACGCTCCGAAGGTTGGCCGATGAACTGCTGCATCGAGATGAACAGCAGCAGCATCGACAGACCGGTGATCACTTCCGGCATCACCATCGGCGCCGTCATCATGCCGGCGAACAGCGTGCTACCGCGAAAGCGCCCGAAACGGGCCAGCACGAAGCCGGCGATGGTCCCCAGCACCACTGCCGAGGTAGCCGCCGACAGCGCGATCTTGATCGACAGCGTCACCGCCGAGATGATCTGCTCGTTCTGTACCAGCGAGGCGTACCAGCGCGTGGAGAAGCCGCCC
>JACPUY010000350.1 GCA_016192025.1 Pseudogulbenkiania sp.
CGGCGTCGGCGGCGCGGGCTACTACAAGAAGGCCTTCGTGCAGCTCGACCAGGCCACACTGGCCGGCCCGACCACGGTCAAGGTGTGCGAAACCCTGCAACGCCTCAAGGGCTACATCGACAAGGGCGCGGCCGGCCGTGACTGGAACCTGGCCACCAACATGATCATCACCGGCAAGGCCGGCATGCAGTTCATGGGCGACTGGGCCAAGGGCGAATTCAGCGCCGCGGCCAAGCAGCCGGGCAAGGACTACCTGTGCGTCGACGCCCCGGGCACCGCCGGCATGTTCACCTTCAACATCGACAGCCTGGCGATGTTCCAGCAGAAGAATCCGGCCTCGGTGAAGGCGCAGGCCGATCTCGCCGCCACGGTGATGAGCCCGGCGTTCCAGGAAACCTTCAACCTCAACAAGGGCTCGATCCCGGCCCGTCTCGACACGCCAATGGACAAGTTCGACGATTGCGCCAAGAAGTCCAAGGCCGACCTGACCACCGCCTCCAAGAGCGGCGCGCTGGTGCCGAGCTTTGCCCACAAGATGGCCATGCCGTCGGCCACCGAGGGCGCCATGGTGGACGTCATCGCGCAGTTCATGAACTCGAACATGACGCCGAAGGCCGCCGCCGAGCGGCTGGCCAAGGCCGGCAAGGTCAAGTAAGAGCCCATCATCAGGCGGCTGCGCCGACTGAAAGGCTCTAAGCCGATGACGGAAGCTGAGTGGCCCGAACCCTCGGGTCTGCTCCGCACTGTCCGCCGCCCCGGCGGCGGACCTTCCCCGATCTCGCTACGCAAGGAATTCCCATGTCCCATTCTTCGTCACCGGCCGGTGTCCGGGCGCTTGCCGACACCACGCCGTCGTCGACCGGCCGCCAGCGGCTGGCCGACCGCTGGCTGCCCAGGCTGGTCCTGAGCCCGACGATCGTCATGAGCCTGGTATTCGTCTACGGCTTCATCGCCTGGACCGCCTGGCTCTCCTTTACCGAATCGCGCCTGCTACCGCGCTACGACTGGGCCGGCCTGACCCAGTACCTGGCGCTGTTCGACAACGAGCGCTGGTGGACCGCCGTCGCCAACTTGGGCCTGTTCGGCGGCCTGTTCATCCTGTGCACGCTGGTGGTGGGCCTGCTGCTCGCCGTGCTGCTGGACCAGAAAATCCGCGCCGAAGGCGCGCTGCGGGCCATCTACCTGTACCCGATGGCGCTGTCCTTCATCGTCACTGGTACCGCCTGGAAGTGGATGCTCAACCCCGACATGGGCCTGCAGAAGGTGCTCAACGACTGGGGCTTCGCCAACTTCACCTTCGACTGGCTGGTCGATCCGGACAAGGCTATCTACACCGTAGTGATCGCCGGGGTGTGGCAATCGTCCGGCTTCGTCATGGCGCTGTTCCTCGCCGGCCTGCGCGGCGTGGACGATTCCATCATCAAGGCGGCGCAAGTGGATGGCGCGTCCTTGCCCACCATCTACCGCCGCATCGTGATCCCCAGCCTGCGCCCGGTGTTCTTCAGCGTGCTGTTGATCCTGTCGCACATCGCCATCAAGAGCTTCGACCTGGTGATGGCGCTGACCGGCGGCGGCCCGGGCACCTCGTCCGACGTGCCGGCCATCTTCATGTACCAGTTCGCCTTCACCCGCGGCCAGCTCGGCCTCGGCGCAGCCTCGGCGATGATGATGCTGATGACCATCGTGGCGGTGCTGGTGCCGCTGATGTACCTGGAAACGAGGAGTGCGAAACGTGGCTAACAAACTCTCTGTCGGCCGGCTGCTGGTCTACGCCGCGCTGGTGCTGGTGGCGGTCTACTACCTGATGCCGCTCTACGTGATGCTGACCACCTCGTTCAAGACGCTGGACGACATCCGCCAGGGCAACCTGCTGTCCTTGCCGCAGGCGTGGTCGCCGGACGCCTGGAGCAAGGCCTGGTCGTCGGCCTGCACCGGCATCGAATGCGGCGGCATGAAGGGCTTCTTCATGAACTCGGTGCGGATGACGGTGCCGGCGGTGCTGATCTCGACGATGATCGGCGCGGTCAATGGCTATGTCGTCTCGATGTGGCGCTTCAAGGGCTCGGACGCGCTGTTCACGATGCTCCTGGTCGGCTGCTTCATCCCGTTCCAGGTGGTGCTGCTGCCGATGGCGCAGCTACTGGGCTGGCTTGGAATCGCCAACACCACCACCGGCCTGGTGCTGGTGCACGTGATCTACGGCACCGCCTTCACCACGCTGTTCTTCCGCAACTTCTACGTGACGGTGCCGGACGAACTGGTCAAGGCCGGACGCATCGACGGCGCCGGTTTCTGGACCATCTTCTTCCGCATCCTGCTGCCGGTGTCCGGGCCGATCTTCGTGGTGTGCATCATCTGGCAGTTCACCCAGATCTGGAACGACTTCCTGTTCGGCGTGGTATTCGCCGCCGGCGAATCGCAGCCGATCACGGTAGCACTGAACAATCTGGTAAATACCTCTACCGGGGTGAAGGAATACAACGTGGACATGGCCTCCGCCATCATCGCCGCGTTGCCCACCCTGTTCGTTTACATGGTCGCCGGCCGCTACTTCGTGCGCGGACTGACGGCCGGCGCCGTGAAAGGTTAAGAACATGGCCTCGCTCTCCATCAACAACGTTTGCAAGACCTACAACAACGGCACCGACGTCCTCAAGGGCATCGACATCGCCATCGACGACGGCCAGTTCCTGATCCTGGTCGGCCCGTCCGGCTGCGGCAAGTCGACGCTGCTCAACATGATCGCCGGCCTCGACGACATCAGCTCGGGCGACATCCGCATCGGCGAGCGCCGCGTCAACGACCTGTCGCCGAAGGACCGCGACATCGCCATGGTGTTCCAGAGCTACGCGCTGTACCCGTCGATGAGCGTGCGCCAGAACATCTCGTTCGGGCTGGAGATCCGCAAGCAACCCAAGGCCGAGATCGACGCCACGGTGAACCGCGTGGCCGAGATGCTGCAGATCACCCACCTGCTGGAACGCAAGCCGTCGCAGCTGTCCGGCGGCCAGCGCCAGCGCGTGGCGATGGGGCGGGCGCTGGCGCGCAACCCGTCGATCTTCCTGTTCGACGAGCCGCTGTCCAACCTCGACGCCAAGCTGCGCGTCGAGATGCGCACCGAGATCAAGCTGATGCACCAGCGGCTCAGATCAACCATCGTCTACGTCACCCATGACCAGATCGAGGCGATGACGCTGGGCGACCGCATCGCGGTGATGAAGGACGGCATCGTGCAGCAGTTTGGCAGCCCACAGGAGATCTACGACAACCCGGCCAACCTGTTCGTCGCCGGCTTCATCGGCTCGCCGTCGATGAACTTCATCCCGGCCACCGTGGTGGAATCGGCCGGTGGGCTCGGGGTCAAGGTGTGCGACGACCACGGCTGCGTGGTGCTGCCGCTGCCGCACAACCGCGCCAAGCTGTCCGCCTGGATCGGCAAGGAGGTGATCTTCGGCATCCGCCCGGAGCAGATCACCGACGCCCGTACCGCGCACCGCGAGGGGCTGCCGCAGATGGACTGCCACGTCAAAGTGATCGAGCCCACCGGGCCCGACACCCTGATCTTCGTCACGCTGAACGAGACCAAGGTGTGCTGCCGCGCCCACCCCACCGAGGCCAAGCGCCCGGGCGACGCCATGCAACTGGTGTTCGACGTCTCCAAGGCGGTGCTGTTCGACCCGAAAACCGAGGTGCGCATCGCATGAGCGCGGCCATCGGCACAGCGGGGGTGGCCGAAGGCGGCCCGATGTTGTCGCCGCTGGTCGCCGGCATGTGGCGGCTGGCCGAGTGGCAGTTCAGCGCCGCCGAGCTGGACGGCTACCTCGAGTGCTGCCTGGAACTCGGCATCAGCAGCTTCGACCACGCCGACCTGTACGGCGACTTCCGCTGCGAGGCGCTGTTCGGCGCCTGGCTGAAGGCACACCCCACGCGCCGTGACGAAATCCAGCTGGTGACGAAGTGCGGCATCAAGCCCGAGGACCCGGCACGCGGCTGGACGGTGAAGCACTACGACACCGGCCGCGCCCACATCCTGGCCTCGGTCGACAACTCGCTGCGCCACCTCGGCACGGACTATCTCGATCTGCTGCTGATCCACCGCCCGGACCCGCTGATGGACCCGGACGAGGTGGCCGAGGCCTTCGCCACGCTGAAAGACACCGGCAAGGTGCGCCACTTCGGCGTGTCCAACTTCAGCCCGAGCCAGTTCGCGCTGTTGGCCTCGCGCACGCCACTCGTCACCAACCAGGTCGAGGCCTCGCTGCGGCATCTCGAGCCGCTGTTCGACGGCAGCTTCGACCAGTGCCTGGAGCGGCGCATCAGGCCGATGCTGTGGTCGCCGCTGGCCGGCGGCCGGCTGTTCGACGCGTCGGCCAAGCCGGCGCTGCACCAGGCGCTGACCACCTTGTCCGAAGAACTCGGCGTATCCCCCGCCACGCTGGCGCTGGCCTGGCTGCTGCACCATCCGGCACGGCCGCTGCCCATCGTCGGCTCGCGCCGGCTGGCCTCGCTGCACGACGCCGCGCGCGCCGCGACGCTCTCCCTCGAGCGCCAGCACTGGTTCGCGCTGCTTGAGGCAGCACAGGGCCACGCCGTGCCCTAGCCCGAATGGCAACCGTTTCTCTCTCCGAGGGTGATCGTCATGATCACCCTTCTTTTTTGGCATTAGCCATGAGGTCACCTACGCTCAGGAAACGGGATGGCCCGTCGCCAGGGAGAGGTAAAGATGCGTGTTGCCGATGTGTTTGACCTGGCCGGTGGGCGGCTGCCAATGGTGCCCAAGGTAGTGCAGCAGCTGATCGCCAGCTTCCAGGATGATTCCATCACGATGGACGAGGTGGCCGACAAGGTCGGCCACGACCAGGTGCTGACTGCCCGGGTGCTGCGGCTGGCCAATTCCGCGCACTTCGGCAGCGCCGGCAAGGTGGGCACGCTGCACGACGCCGTGGTGCTGCTGGGCTTCGACAAGCTGCGCGTGCTGGTGATCACCTCCGGCCTCGCCGGCGGCGCCACCAGCATCCCCGGCTTCGACATGAATGCCTTCTGGCAACGCTGCTTCGAGATCGCCAATACCGCGCGCATGCTGGGCAGGCTGGCTCGCCTCGATGCAGAGCTGGCCTACACCTGCGGCCTGCTGGCCAATATCGGCGAACTGGTGCTGCACGTGGCAGTGCCGGACAAGGCCACGCAAATCGACCGGGCGGTGGCCGGCGGCGCCGCCCGGCCCGCCACCGAGCGCATGCTGCTGGGCGTCGACCTGACCGAGGTCGGCGCCGAGCTGGCCCGGCGCTGGAACTTCCCCGACGCCATCCAGGGCGCCATCCGTCATCAGCACGATCCCGCCGCCGCCGGCTCCCCCTACGCCGTGGTGCTCGGCCTGTCGCTGTTCCTGGTGGCCGGCTTCAACCAGGACATGAGCGAGGAAGAAATGCTGGGCAGGCTTCCCGGCGACGGCCTGGCCAGGCTGGGCATCGTCCCCGACGACCTGCGTCAGGCGATCGGAGCACTACACGAGACCAGCATCACCACCGACGCGCTGATCTGACACGCCGACACCGGCTCTAGTCCGCCGGCGGCATCAGCGCACGCTTCGCCTCCTCCAGGAAACGCAGCGACAGCTCTGGATCGCTGACCGCACGTGACAGCAGCAGCGCCCCCACCATCAGCGCCAGTGCCACGCTGGCCGTCATCCCGCCGCAGCCACCCCGTTGCGGCTGGCAGTGCGCCAGCAGCGCCAGCTGCGCCTCGACCCCAGCGGTGAAGGCCTGCCGTGATGGCTGGTCGCGCCGCGCCATTTCGCCGCCCAGCGCCGCCGCCACACAGCCGTCGTCGGGCCGGTCGCGGTGAGCCGGGCTCAGGTAGTGCTCCACCAGCGTCGCTAGCCGCTCGTCCGGCGGCACCGCCGCCAGCACCTCGGCCAGCCGCTGCTGCAGCTCGTCGAAGCCGTGCCGGCAGGCCGCGGCGACCAGCGCCTCCTTGTCGCGGAAGTGACTGTAGAAGCCGCCATGGGTCAGGCCCAAGTCTGACATCAGATTGGCAATACCAACCGCGTCCATGCCTTCCGAACGGAAACGATAGGAGGCCATCCGGATGATTTGCTGGCGGACCTCCGCCTTGTGTCGCGAGTGATAGCGCATGTCTGCCCTTTCAAATGCCGCTTTGCATGATGATCATCATCGTAAAAAGCTTGCGCTATATCAAACAGATATGCCGTGCACGGTCCGGCGAGCCCGGCAACCGTTCAGCCATCCGGCATCGTATGGGAATGAGCCGATGACCGGTCGCCACGGCGGGAAGACGCCCCCCTGTGTTTTTTAGACCACACCCCGGGCACCGTAGAAACCGTAGAGTCGCCCTTTCTTTACCTCCGACTCTCGCTTTCTTTGCAGCAGCTCAATATGCTCGACGGATTATGACAACATGGTGCTCCACCATCCATTCCCGATGGAGCGCCGCAGGATAAGCGCATGCCTGCTTTCCCACGCACCCCCAGGCAGAAAGCCCGCCATTACCTCGTGCTGCTGTCCCTCGGGCTGCTGTACTGGGGTTGCGGCTGGCTGGTGCAGCGCTTCTTCGCCCCGCACGATCCTTTTCCGGCCACCATCTGGCTCCCCACCGGCATCGCCCTGGCCGCCGTCATCCGCTGGGGCTCCCGCGTCTGGCCCGCGCTGCTGCTGGGCGCACTGGCCGTCCACACGCCGATCCTGGCCACGCCGCTGCCCGGCGCACTGCTGACGGCGCTGGGCGATACCCTGGGGCCACTGCTGGGCGGGATGCTGATCCGGCGCCACTGCTCGGGCGGACTGCCGTTCTACCGCCTCGGCGACGTGTTCCATTTCCTCTGGGCCGGCGTCGGCCTGTCCGCGCTGATCTCCGCCAGCGCCAGCATGCTGGCGCTGGCCTGGTGGCCGTCCCCTGACCTTGGCGACCTGCTGCAGCAGCTGCTCACCGGCTGGCTGGCCGACGCCGCCGGCACGCTGTTCTTTGCCCCGCCGCTGCTGTTCCTGAGACTCCAGGGCCGCCTTGGCCCAACGCCGGCGCGCGCCTCGTCGCTGGAGATCGGCACGATCACCGGCGCCACCCTGCTGGCGGCGGCGCTGCTGTTTCTCGGCCTGGAGGACAGCCACGGCCGGTATTCCGCCGTGCCGTATCTATTGCTCATCCCGCTAATGTGGACCGCAGCGCGGGCATCGCTGCGCACGGCCCACTGGCTGGCGTTCGGCATCCTGCTCTTGGCCATCACCGGCTCGGCCAGCGGCACCGGGGTCCTCCATGGCGACACCGCCGGCCTGGCCCTGCTCAATGCCGGCATGATGGTGCTGAGCCAGTCGGTGACACTGCTGATCATGGGGGCGCTGATCGCCGAGCGCAGCAGCGCGGAAGAACGGCTGCTGCGCGCCAACCACAGCCTGGAGGAGAAGGTGGCGGAGCGTACCGCTCAGCTGGCCGAGAGCGAGGCACGCCAGAAACAGTTGGTCGACGCCGCGCCGTTCCCGCTGGCGCTGAGCCGGCTGTCCGACGGCGTCATCACCTACGCCAACGACCGTGCCGAACGCATGTTCAAGGGCCAGCTGCACAGCACGCTGGGGCTGACCGTGCACGACTTCTACGTGGAACCCGGCACGCGCGACGAGGTGGCCGCGCTGCTGCGCGACAAGGGCCAGGTGCGCGATCACGAGGTGCGGCTGCAGGATATCGGCGGCCGGGTATTCTGGGCGCTGATCTCCTGCACGCTGGTACGCTCCGCCGGCGCCCTGCACGTCATCACCGGCATCAACGACATCAGCGAGCGCAAGCGCCTCGAACACAGCCTGAAGACCGCCAACGAGGCACTGCGCCAGCATCTGAACGAGATCGAGTCGCTGCAGTCGGGCCTGAAGGAACAACTGGTGCGCGACCCGCTCACCGGGGTGTTCAACCGGCGCTATCTGGACGACACCCTGCCGCGGCTGATGGCGCACACCCTGGCGCTGGGCAAGCCGGTGGCGCTGTTGATGCTGGACGCCGATCACTTCAAGCGCATCAACGACACCTACGGCCACAAGGCCGGCGATTGCGTGCTGAGCACGCTGGGTGCCCGGCTACGTGACAACCTGCGCAGCAATGACATCGTCTGTCGCTACGGCGGCGAAGAATTCCTGATCGTGTTGCCCGGCATGAGCCAGGAACACGCCATCGGCAAGGCCGAGCAATTGTGCAAGGTGGTGCGGCAATGGCCGATCGAGGCGCTGGATCACACCCTCAACGTGACCGTGTCCATCGGCCTGGCCTGCAGCCCGCTGCACGCCGAAGACGCCGAAAGCCTGGTGCATGCCGCCGACACCGCGCTGTACGCCGCCAAGACCGCCGGCCGTGACCGCATTTGCGTGGCCGAGCTGCCGGCCGGACTGTGCGCGCGGCACACTCAAGCCGCCGCCGCAACCGGCTGAGCCGGGCCGGGCATGCTACCATCGCGGCCATGGAACTTTACCGACTGATGCAACAACAGGGCTTCGGCAGCCGCAAGGAGTGCCGCAAGCTGGTGGAGCACGGCCTCGTCGAACTCGACGGCGCGGTCGTGGACGATTACCGCCTGCCGGTCGACCCGGCCGCCATCGACGAGCTGGTGATCGACGGCGAGCCGTGGGGCATCCTACCGCTGCCGCTCTACATCCTGCTCCACAAACCCGCCGGCTATGAAACCTCGCACAAGCCGATGCACAACCCCAGCGTGTTCACGCTGCTGCCGTGGCAGTTCTCGCAGCTGGGCATTGCCGCCGTGGGCCGGCTCGACGTCGACACCACCGGTCTCTTGCTCTTGACCACCGACGGCCAGTTCGTCCACGCGCTGACCTCGCCGAAGAAGCACGTGCCCAAGCGCTACGAGGTCACGCTCAAGCATCCGGTAAGCGAGGCGCTGGTGAAACACCTCAAGGCCGGCGTGTTCCTGAAGGACGACAACGAAAAGGTGGCGGCGGAAGAAGTGGAAGTGGTCGACGAGATTACCCTGCTGATGACCATCACCCAGGGCAAGTACCATCAGGTCAAGCGCATGATCGCCGCCGCCGGCAACCGCGTGCAGGAACTGCACCGGGTCGCGCTGGGCACGCTGCAGCTGGACGAGCTCGACGAGGGCGAGTGGCGCCACCTCGACGCCGCCGAGCTGGCCGCGCTGGGTTTCACCCGCTGAAACCGCACGCGCCGGGCAAGAGAAAAGGTCGCCCCCGGCGACCTTTTCTCTTGCCCTCAAGCAGCGGCTTAACAGCCCTGCTGCAACGCCAGCTCCAGGCTCTGCTGATAGTGCCGCTCGGCCAGCTCGGGCTTGTCGATGGCCGTGAACAGGCGCGACAGTTCGGCGTGAGCGCACAGCGTCGGTTCGATCGAGGCGCTGGCTTCCAGATAACTTTGCGCCTTGCCCCACAGCTGCTGCGCCAGCGCCAGCCGGCCCAGCGCCAGCAACAACAGATGGTCGCGCGGGCGCTGTTTGAGCCAGTCCTCGGCGACCTTCAGCAGCTCCAGCCGTTTCTCGGCGGACAGGTGCTCGGCCAGCTGGCCCAGCTCGCGCGCCAGTTCCGGCGCGGCCTGGTCGTCGTCGCCCAGCGCGCCGGCGATCAGCGTGGCGGCATAGTCCGCCTCGCCCAGCACGATCAGCCGTTCAACCGCCCGCCCGACCAGCACCGGGTTGCGCCGTTCCACCTCGGGCACGCGGCGCAGCCAGTCGCGGATCTCCTGCCCTTGGGTAAAGCCGTCCAGCTGCTGGGTGTAGGCCACCAGCCGATAGCGCCGCGCGCGGTCGGCTTCCAGCGCCTCGGCCTTGAGCAGTTTCTCGGTCAGCGCCAGCACCGCTTCCGGCTGCTTCTGCAGCAGCCGCACCTTCAGTTCCAGCTTGAGGGCGTTGGTCAGGTTGGGCGAGATGGCGCGCGCGCGCTCGATGGCGGACAGCGCACCCAAGGTGTCCTTGGCTTCCAGCCTCAGTTCGGCGTCAAGCATGTGACGCGCCAACTGCAGCCGCTCCGGCAAGGCGTCGAGCTGGGACAGGTAGCCGTCGCGCTTGTCCAGGTCCTGCATCGCGGCGGCCGAACGGGCCGCCATCAGCAGGGCCAGCGCCTTGTTTTCCGGCGCCGACTCGTCGGCCAGCGCCCTGACTGCCTCGCGCTCGGCGCGCTGGAAACGCCCCTCGAAGAAAGCGATGCCGGCCTCGCGTAGCGCGTGGCGCGCCGCCTTCAGCTTCTTCTGGCGCTGGAAGCGGCGCACTTCCTCGGGCAGGCCGGTGGCCAGGCCGATCAAGCGCAGCACCAGATGCGCCACCACGATCAGCAGGATCACCGCCACGATCAGCAGGTTGAACGACACCTCCAGCCGGTACGGCGGCAAAAACAGGATGGCGTAGCCGGTGTTCAGCGTGGAGGCGAGCCCCACCAGCACGGCCAGCGCAAACAGGCCGGTAATCCACAGCACGAATTTCACGGCGTCACCCCCGCGCTGCTCTGCGCCTCGCGCACGGCCTTGAGGCTGGCGCTCAAATCCGGCAGCGTCACGTCCAGCGGCGCGCCCTTGAGTTCGGCCAGCAGCGACAGCCAGGACTTGGTGACCGCGGCGTCGCCGTCGTAATAGCGTTCGACGTAGCTCTTGGCCGCTTCCACGTCGGAGCCGAAGGTCTGGCCGTCGCGCTGGATCAGCGCCAGCCGGGCATCCAGCAGACGCAGCTTGAGGTTTTCACGCAGGAAGAAGGCCTGCTCCGGCGCCAGCAGCAGCGCTTCCGGCTTGTCCATGCGGCGAATGCGCACCAGCTCGCCGAGGCTGCCGCTGACGTCGGCCAGCAGGCGCTCCCAGAACGGCGCGCCGGCGGCCGGCTGCGGCGGCTTGATCAGCCCGTCCTTGGCGCTACCGAGGCGATGATGACCGACCACCAGCGGCAGCGTGTCGGCGGCCAGCAACAGGCGGTCGATTTTCACCGTGAGGCCGACCGTATCGAGATAGGGCAGCGCCTTGAGCGTTTCCAGGTCGGTGGCCACGGCCTTCTTCACCGCGATCAGCTGCGGCTGGTCGAAGTGCGCCAGGCGGGCGTCGACCATGTCCAGCGCCTGCAGCGCGGCCGGGACGTTGGCGGCCAGCTGCAACTGCTGGCTGGCGATGGCCAGCGTGTGCTCGACTTCGGACAAGAGCCAGTCGGAGCGGTTCTTGGTCAGCTCCTGATACATGCCGTTGAGCGTGGCGTACTGCCCGGCCGACTCGTTGACGCGCGCTTCGAGCACGGCGATCTTGCCGTCGCTGCCGCGCACGGTCGCCAGGGCCTGATCGACCAGCACGCGCGTTTCCTTGGCGCTGCCGCCGGACTCGGCCAGGCGGCGTGCCAGCTCTTGGCGGGTAGCGGTCAGCTCCTGCTGGGTGGTGTAAAGCTGCCAGCCGGACAGGCCCAGCGCCGCCAGCGCCACCAGCAGCGCCAGCGGGAAGGGCTTCTTCACGGCCGGTTTGCCGATCTCGGCAGTCTGGATTTCGTTCATGGGTGACGGGAGAACCATTCGCTGAGGCCGGCGACCAGTGCGGCGTCGTCGGCCTGGGTTGTCACGATGCGTGTCACGCCGTGCGCAGCCAGCGTTTCGGCGATGCGCGGATGCGGCACACAGTACAGCAGGCATTGTAGCGTCAGGCTACGGGAGCGGCCAGCCAGACGGAATAATCGTTCGGCGCTGTCGGTGCTGGTCAGGATCAGCGCGTCTGCGCCGTGGTCGAGCAAGGACCAGTCCGGCATCCCGTCGACGCGGCGGTAGACCTCGGCCAGCGTCACCCGCGCGCCGCGCGCGGCGAGGGTCTCCCCCAGTTCCGCCCGCCCGCCGACGCCGCGCACAATGAGCACGCGCTGGCCGGCCAGTTGCTGCAGTTCGGGCCGCGCCAGCAGCGCGGCACTGTCGCTGCCGTCGGAGGGATACAGCACCGCGCGCCCAGACAAGGCGGCCAGTTTCGCCGCGCTGGCGGCGCCGACGCAGGCCAGCTGGGCCTTGAGCCTGGCCGAAGCCAGCACCGGCCAGGCGGCATCGATCGCGCTGGGGCTGACGAAGACTAGCCAGTCGGCCGCTTCGACCAACTTTGGCAGCGCGGCCAGCGCCCGCTCGTCGGGTGCGATGTCGAGCACCGGCAGCAGCGCCGGATCGGCCCCTTCCTCGCGCAGCAGCGTCATCAGGCGCGTGCTCTGCGCCGGCGGCCGGGTGACGAGGATGCGCCGCCCGGCCAGGCTCACTGGCTGTGGCCTTCGCCGACCACCGCCGCGATCAGCGGCGCGGCGCCGGCGTCGAGCAGCTTCTGCGCCACCGCCCGGCCAAGCGCCTCGGCGTAGTCGCGCGGCGCGCTGGCGCTGGCAGTCAGCATCACCGAACCGTCCGGATGCGCCACGAAACCACCCAGCGTGATCACATCGTCGCTGATGGTGGCGAAGCCGCCCAGCGGAATCTGGCAGCTGCCGCCGAGCACGCGCGACAGGGAGCGCTCGGCGCTGACGCAGGCGTGGGTATCGGCGTGGTCGAGCGGCGCCAACAGTTGCATCAGGTCGGCGCGGTCGGCGCGGATCTCGATGCCCAGCGCACCTTGGCCGACCGCCGGCAGGCTTTCCGACGGCGCCAGTTCGCAGCGGATGCGCTCGGTCAGCTCCAGCCGCTTGAGACCGGCGGCGGCGAGGATGATGGCGTCGAACTCGCCGTCGTCCAGCTTGCGCAAGCGGGTCTGCACGTTGCCGCGCAAGGGCTTGATGGTAAGACGCGGGAAACGCGCGCGCAGCTGCGACTCGCGGCGCAGGCTGGAGGTGCCGACCACGGCGCCGTCCGGCAGCTCGTGCAGGCTGGCATAGTGGTTGGAGACGAAGGCGTCGCGCGGGTCTTCGCGTTCGCAGATGGCGGCCAGCGCGAAGCCCTCCGGCAGGTTCATCGGCACGTCTTTGATGGAATGCACGGCGATGTCGGCGCGGCCCTCCTGCAAGGCCAGTTCCAGCTCCTTCACGAACAGGCCCTTGCCGCCGATCTTGGACAGGGTCTTGTCGAGGATCTGGTCACCCTGCGTAGTCATGCCGAGGATCTCGACGACGAGCTGCGGGTAGAGTTGCTCGAGCCGGGCCTTGATGTGCTCGGCCTGCCACATGGCGAGCTTGCTCTCGCGGCTGGCGATGACGATTTTGTCCATGGACGCGGTCCTGATAATAGGGAAACGATTGCCATCGATTCTAGCACGCCCGCCCCGGACGAGACCCTAGCCCGGAAGGGTGAGTAGCCGCGCCGCCGGCAGCGAGACGCCGGACAGGATCCGGGTCAAATCGGGAGTGGCAGCAGGGCGAGGGACATGGCACTATCTTGGCAGAATGGCTGACGCTGTGTCATCCGTGACGGATAGGCACGCGTACACCATCACATATAACAATCACACTACAGACGGAGCACAGAATTAAATGACGGATCAGGATAAGGATCTCCCGCTACGAGCGAGTATCGCGCGGCTGGAGCGGCTGCTGGGTGAGGTATTGCGCGAACAGGAAGGCGAGGAGGTGCACGAGGAAATGCGTGCCATCCCGGCCGACGCGCTGACCGGCGGCGAACGCAGCCGCTCGGTGCTGGAGCGGCTGTCGCCCACCGCCACCACCGCGCTGGTGCGCGCCTGTGGCCTGTATTCGCAGCTGTTCAACATCGCCGAGGACCTGCATCACACGCGGCGCCGCCGCGCCCACCAGATCGCCGGCTCGGCCCCGCAACAGGGCAGCCTGGCCGGTGCGCTCACCCGCCTCAAGGAGGACGGCGTCAGCTTCGGCCAGCTGGCCGCCACGCTGGCCGACGCTTCGGTGGTGGCGGTGCTGACCGCGCACCCGACCGAGGTGCAACGCCAGAGCGTGCTCGACAGCCACCGCGCAGTGCGCAAGTTCCTCGGCCAGCTCAACTCGCCGGAACTGACCCCGGACGACGAGGCCGAACTGGAAGCCAAGCTCAAGCGCGTCATCCTGGCCCTGTGGCAGACCTCGGAGATTCGTCCGTTCAAACTGACGATCCGCGACGAGATCGAGAACGGCGTGGCCTACCATCCGCTGACCTTCTTCAGCGCCATGCCCCGGCTCTACGACCGCCTCGGCCGGCTGATCGCCGACAACTGGGGGCAAGAAGTCGAGCTGCCGTCGTTCCTGCGCGTCGGCAGCTGGATCGGCGGCGACCGCGACGGCAACCCCAACGTCGACGCCGGCGTGATGCGCCACGCCATCACGCGCCAAGCCGAGGAAGCGTTCCACCATTACTTCTACGAACTGGCCGGTCTCTATCGCGAACTGTCGCTGTCCGAACGCCACGTCAGCGTCAGCGCCGCGGTGCAACGCTTGTCCGAAGCCTCGCCCGACCTGGCCGAGAGCCGCCGCGAGGAACCGTACCGGCGCGCACTGGCCACCATCGAGGGCCGGCTGTCGGCCAGCGCCGCCCGCCTCGGGGTCGAGGTGCGCGGACGCTGGACGCTGGGTGCGCCCTACCCCGACTGTGCCGCGCTGGCCGCCGACCTGCAGGCTCTGGTCGACTCGCTCAAGGAACACGGCAGCGGCCTGCTGGCCGAAGGCCGGCTCGGCCGCCTGCTGCGCACGCTTGATGTATTCGGCTTCTTCCTGATGCCGCTCGACATGCGCCAGCACGCCGCCATCCACGAAGCGGTGGTGGGCGAACTGTTCGCCCGCGCCGGGCTGGAAGAATACGTGGCGCTCGACGAGGCGGCGCGGGTGCGCGTGCTGCTCAGGGAACTGGCCACGCCACGTCTGCTGTATTCGCCCTACGTCGCCTACAGCGCCGACAGCGAAAAGGAACTGACGATCTTCCGCGAAGCGGCGCGCATCCAGCACGAGTTCGGCGTCGACGCCATCGCCCAGAGCATCATCTCAAACTGCGCCACGGTCAGCGACATCCTGGCGCTGGCACTCTTGTTGAAGGAAGCCGGGCTGATCCGGCTGGAGAACGGTGTACCCGTGTCCAGCATCAACCTGGTGCCGCTGTTCGAGACCATCGCCGACCTGCAGAACGCCACCACGGTGATGGACGCGCTGTTCGCGCTGCCGTGGTACCAGCAGCTGTTGAAGAGCCGCGGCCTGATCCAGGAAGTGATGCTGGGCTACTCCGACAGCAACAAGGACGGCGGCTACCTGACCAGCCAATGGGAGCTGTACCAGGCCGAGCAGCGGCTGGTGAAGAGCTTCGCCAAGGCCGGCGTCAAGCTCAAGCTGTTCCACGGCCGCGGCGGCTCGGTCGGGCGCGGCGGCGGCCCGTCCTACGAGGCGATCATGGCACAGCCGGCCGGCAGCGTGGCCGGGCGCATCCGCATCACCGAACAGGGCGAGGTAATCGCCTCCAAGTACTCCGACCCGGACATCGGCGCGCGCAACCTGGAGGCGCTGGTCGCCGCCACGCTGGAAGCCAGCCTCACCCATCACCCGAGCAACGCGGTGGACGAAGAACTGCTCAGCGAACTGTCCGGCCACGCCTTCACCGCCTACCGCGAACTGGTCGAGACTCCGGGCTTCATGCAGTACTTCCTCGAGGCCACGCCGATCAGCGCCATCGCCAAGCTCAACATCGGCAGCCGCCCGGCCTCGCGCAAGAGCCTGAACTCGATCCGCGACCTGCGCGCCATTCCCTGGGTGTTCTCGTGGGCGCAGTCGCGCGTGATGCTGCCGGGCTGGTACGGCTTCGGTTCGGCGGTGTCAGCCTACCTCGGCCGCCACGGTGACGAAGGGCTGGCGCGGCTAAAACAAGCCTATGCCGCGTCACCGTTCTTCCAGGTGGTGCTGTCGAACATGGAGCAGGTGCTGGCCAAGTCCGACCTCAACATCGCCAAGGGCTTCGCCGACCTGGTGTCCGACCGCCGCCTGGCCGACACGCTGTTCACGCGCATCAGCGAAGAGTGGCACAAGACCCAGCAGGCGTTCTTCGCCATCAGCGGCCAGCACAAGCTACTGGAGAAGAACCCGACGCTGGGGCGCAGCCTCGACACCCGCCTGCCCTACCTGGACGCGCTCAATCTGCTGCAGTCCGAACTGCTGCGCCGCCTGCGCGAGCAGCCGGACGACGCCGAGGCGCTATACGCCATCCACCTGACCATCAACGGCATCTCGGCCGGCTTGAGGAACAGCGGCTGATCCGGCCAGCGTTGCGCACCACCACGGCAGCCCACGGGCTGCCGTTTTTGCTGCCGTTGCCACCACCCATGGTGGACCACCACACATGACCAAGATCAGCCCAGTGCAAATATCCTGAATAGGTATATGGTCTTTTCCTTGGAATTCATTTAGCTTATGCAGTAAGCCGTTGAGATAAATAACAAAACCAACTAAATGCGATACGCATTAAAAAGAAACAATGAATACTGAAGCAAGCCGCCTCCCGCTACACCGCCACGCCACCGGCTTTACGCTGATCGAGCTGCTGATCACCCTCGTCATCGTGGGAATCCTCGCCGCCATCGCGCTGCCGGCCTATCAGAGCTACGTGCAGAAAAGCCGCCGCACAGACGCCACCGTCGCCATGCGCGCGATCCAGTTTGCCGAGGAGAAGTGGCGCGCCAACAACAGCAGCTACGGCACGCTGGCGCAGCTGGGCATGAGCTCCAGCACTGACAGCGGTTATTACACGCTGGCGTTGAGCAACCTATCGGGTACCGGCTACACCATCACCGCCACCGCGGTGAGCGGCACCTCGCAGGCCTCGGACAGCGGCTGCACCGCACTGGTACTGCAGCAGTCCGGCGCCACACTGACCACCACCCCGAGCAGCTGCTGGAGCAAGTGAATGGTGCCGACCACCCACCGCGCGCACCTTGCCGGCGGCTTCACCCTAATCGAAATGCTGGTGACGCTGGCCGTGCTGGCCATCGTGCTGGCGCTGGCCGTGCCTTCGCTCAGCGACTTCATCGACCGCGGCCGGCTCACCTCGGCCGCCGACACGCTGTACGCCGACCTGCAGTTCGCCCGTTCGGAAGCCATCCGCAACAACCAGAACGTGCTCGTCAGCTTCCAGAGCGGCAGCGCGTGGTGCTACGGCATGGTGCTGGGCAGCAGCGCCTGCGACTGCAGCGTGACCAACAGCGCCGCCGCCAACTACTGCACGCTGAAACGGATCAGCGCCGCCGACTTCAGCCAGGTATCGATTCCCGACGCCGCCAGCATCACCTTCGCCGCCAACCAGACCGGCTTCGACCCGGTACGCGGGGTCGCGCTGAGTTCCGGCGCCGTCACCGTGCAGTCGACGCAGGGCAAGCAGGCCACCGTCAGCCTGGCGCTGCTTGGCCGCGTCAGCCTGTGTTCCCCCGCCGGCAGCGGCTTCACCAGCGCCTACCCCTCATGCTGACCCGCTCCCGCCAACAAGGCGTCTCGCTGATCGAACTGATGGTGGCGCTCGGCATCAGCCTGGTGCTGCTGCTGGGCATGACCCGCTTCCTGTCGACCAGCCTCACCAGCAACGCCAGCACGATGAAGGCCGCCCGCCTCAACCAGGAGTTGCGCGCCATCATGCTCTTGATCAGCCGCGACGTGCGCCGGGCCGGATACTGGGGCAATGCCAGCAGCGGCGTCGGTGTTGGTGCCGCCTCTTACAGCAACCCGTTCGGCACGGTGAACACCGCGACCGCCGGCTGCATCCTGTATAGTTACGACCGCGACGGCGACGGCAGCCAGGACAGCGACGAGCAATACGGCGTGCTGCTCAGCAGCGGCGTCGCCATGTTGCGCAGCGGCGGCACCGATTACACTTGTACCCTGGGCGCCAACAACAGCTGGGAAGCGCTGTCCGACAGCAACGTCACCAGCATCACCACGCTCACCTTTAGCCTAAACACCAGCAATCCCCCCTACTACGTGAGCGGATCGTCGGGCCCCAACGTGGTGATGCGCACCGTCACCATCACGCTGGCCGGGCAACTGAAGAACGACAGCAGCGTCAAGCTGACGCTGACCGAAACGGTCAAGCTGGAAAACGATCTGTTCCAGGCCAGCTGAGGCACGCCCATGACCCATCGCCCCGCCCCGCTCTCGCGCCAACACGGCCTGGCCACCTTGACCACCGCGCTGATCATGCTGTTTTTGATGAGCCTGATGATCTTCAACACCAGTTCCGGCATGCTGCTCGAGCTGAAAACCGGCAACAACCAGTACTACCAGGCCAAGGCGCTGGAGGCGGCGCGTGGTGGAATCGATTACACCGTCTCCTGGCTGGATGTCTCAAGCAACTACAGCAGCCTAAGCTGGAGCAACGATGCCACCGGTCCGAGCGGCAACAACCAGCAGGCGACGAACCTGTCATCCTCCGTAGCCAGCCAGACCATCGGCGGCTACACGGTTGCCGTCACGCTGTGGCGCGACTCGGCCGATACCTCGATCCTGGAAGTCCGGGCCATCGCCAGTGGTGACGCCAGTGTCACGGTGCGACAAAAAATCCATGCCAAGACCATCCAGTTCAATATCCCCAGCGTGCCACCACTGGTGATCGACGGCTGCCTCAGCGGCGTCACCGGCACCCCGGACATGCACCCAGCCAACGATGGCGATTTCGTCATTGATTCATCTCAGGCCAGTAGTTGCATCGATACCGGCCACCTGAACATGACCAATGATGGAAAAACCGGGAAGGTCCATCAGACTGCCTTCAGCAGCAGTGCCTGGGACTATGTCTTTGCTACCTCCATGTCCGACATGAAGGCACTGGCGGCACAATCCTCTGCCGATGCCATCTATTACTACGATGACACGGACGCTACCAACAAGACCGCTCCTGAAAATTGGCACGACGACGTCGGCAGCGAGAGCTCCCCCGGCATCCTGGTGTTCAATTTTAGCGATGAAAAAGACTGCCCCAAGATCAACGGTGACGTCACCATCTACGGCATCGTCTATTACTCGGCCGCCTGCAGCAAGAACCCTGGCTGGGGCAACTTCATCCTGCATGGCAGCGTGGTATTCGAGGGAGAGGTCACTCAAATGACCGCCAACACCCAGTACTATCCTTGGACTGGCGGCAGCACCCCGAGCTACACCATCGCCATGGATTTTGCCAAGCTGCCCGCCTCGTGGAGGGACTTCTGATGGCCCACGGCACCTCTTTGCGCCAGCGCGGCTTCAGCCTGCTGGAAGTGCTGATCACGCTGGTGGTACTCGGCGGCGGCCTGCTGGCCATCGGCGGCCTGTACGGCAAGATCATGAACGGCAGCGCCGCCGCCAAGGAGCGCAGCGAGGCGGTGGTGCTGGCCGAACAGAAGATCGAGGAGCTGCGCTACACCCAGTATGCCAACATTGCCGACGGGTCGGATGCCAACCCCATTGCCGGCACCGCTGCCAGCTATGCCCGCAGCTGGACTGTCACCACTTCAGCCAGTCCGACCTACAAGGACGTGGCCATCACCGTCAGCTGGACCGACAGCCGCAACCAGAGCCAGAGCGCGGTGCTGACCAGCCGCATCAGCGGCATCGACCCGGTACGCTCGGCCGAGCTGATCGCCACGGTCAGCTCCAGCAGTTCGGGCACCGGCAGCGGAACGAGCAGCGGTACCGGAACGGGCAGCAGCACCGGCAGCGATAGCGGGACAGGAACGGGAACGAACAGCGGAACCGACACAGGGACGGGAACAGGGACCGATACCGGCACTACCGTGACGACCTGCAGCACCAGCTATAGCGTCACCGCCACCTCGAGTTCGTCCACCATCAGCGGCAGTCCGGTTTCCTGCAGCCACAACAGCGGACAGTCGTGGACCTGCAGCACCACCGCGAGCTCCGGCACCAGCGTCACCATCAGCGACGACCTGGGCTACGCCACCGCGTCGATCCCGGCCGCCAACTGCTCCAGCAACGCGGTGACGTTCCAGTGCAGTACGACGTTCAGCATCACGGCCCAGACCGGTGCCTCCAGCATCACCACCAGCTCCGGTTCATGCAGCAATACCAGCGACAAGTCCTGGACCTGCACGTCGTCCGCCGCCAAGGGCACGACCATCACCATCACCGACAGCAAGGGCTCGGGCAACAGCGCGGCCAGTTGGCCCAGCGCTGCCAGCTGCGGCTCCCTCAGCCATTCTTTCTGAAGAGACCCACTCTTTGCCGTCGATTCGGCGGCGGGTAGCCGATCCCGCTACCCGCTGCGGCCCGCTTTTCCCCTATAATCAGCGCTTCCCCTTCGCCTAACCTTGGGTATCCACCGCCATGCAAGACAGCAAAGCCTGGTCCGGCCGCTTCTCCGAGCCGGTCTCCGAACTCGTCAAGAAATACACCGCCTCGGTCGACTTCGATAAGCGTCTGGCCGAGTTCGACATCGAGGGCTCGCTGGCCCATGCCACCATGCTGAACAAGGCCGGCGTGCTGTCCGACGACGACGTGGCGGCCATCCGCCAGGGCATGGCCGAGATTCTGGACGACATCCGCGCCGGCCGGCTGGAATGGAGCGTGGACCTGGAAGACGTGCACATGAACGTCGAGCGCCGCCTGACCGACAAGATCGGCGACGCCGGCAAGCGCCTGCACACCGGCCGCTCGCGCAACGACCAGGTCGCCACCGACATCCGGCTGTGGCTGCGCGCCCAGATCGACGCCATCGTGGTGCTGATCGCCGAGCTGCAAGAGAGCCTGCTCGATCTGGCCGAAGCCAACGCCGACACCGTGATGCCGGGCTTCACCCATCTGCAAGTCGCCCAGCCGGTGACCTTCGGCCACCACATGCTGGCCTACGTCGAGATGCTGGGTCGCGACGCCGAGCGCATGACCGACTGCCGCAAGCGCGTCAACCGCCTGCCGCTGGGCGCCGCTGCGCTGGCCGGCACCACCTTCCCGATTGACCGCCACTACACCGCGCAGCTGTTGGGCTTCGACGACGTCTGCCACAACTCGCTCGACGCGGTGTCCGACTGCGACTTCGCCATCGAATTCACCGCCGCCGCCTCGCTGGTGATGGTGCACCTCTCGCGTCTGTCCGAAGAACTGATCCTATGGATGAGTCCGCGCGTGGGCTTCATCGACATCGCCGACCGCTTCTGCACCGGTTCGTCGATCATGCCGCAGAAGAAGAACCCGGACGTGCCGGAACTGGTGCGCGGCAAGTCGGGCCGCGTGGTCGGCCACCTGATCGCGCTCACGACGCTGATGAAGGCGCAGCCGCTGGCCTACAACAAGGACAACCAGGAAGACAAGGAACCGCTGTTCGACACCGCCGACACGCTGATCGATACGCTGCGCATCTACGCCGACATGATGCGCGGTATCACGGTGAAGAAGGAGGCGATGCGCGCCGCGGTGCTGCAGGGCTTCGCTACCGCGACGGATCTCGCTGACTATCTGGTGAAGAAGGGCCTGCCGTTCCGCGACAGCCACGAAGTGGTGGCGCTGACCGTGCGCCACGCCGAGACCCAGGGCGTGGACATTGCCGACCTGAGCCTGGACAAGCTGCGCGAGTTCTCGCCGCTGATCGAGGCCGACGTGTTCACGGTACTGACGCCGGAAGGTTCGCTGGCGCAGCGCGACCACGTCGGCGGTACCGCGCCGAACCAGGTGCGCGCGCAGATCGCCCGCCACCGCGCGCGTCTGGCCGGCTGAGTCATCGCCGCGACACCATCGAACCGGCCGGGACTGTCCCGGCCTTTTTCTTGCCCGCCGGTCGCACAACCACAACGGCGGAGGAATATGTTATCGGGGTCAATTTCTTCCGATGCATAACTCGGTAAGATGAACGACTATCCGACGCGTCAGCGCCACGCCTAGCCTCCGGGAGATACCGTGTTGTTCAGCAAAACCCGCACCGCCCTGCAGCAGTCCGAAACCCTCAACGCCAGCCTGCAGCAGGAGAACGCCGTGCTGAAAAGCCGGCTCGCCCAGCTGGAAAGCGCCCACGCCGAACAGGCCGAGGAGCTGGCCCGGCTGCAGCGCGAACGCAGCATGCTGCAAGGGGTGTTCGCCAACGTCGGCCGCTTCGGCGACACCCTGACCGGCGTGCGCCAGTCCTTCCTCGGCCTGGCCGACTCGCTGAGCCGGGAAAAGACCTCGGCGCGCGACGTGGCAGCGCAATCCGACGCCAACCGCCAAGGCTTCGAGCGCATAGCCGTCAACCTGAAGAGCATGTTCGAGCGCATCCAGCTGGCGTCGGCCAACGTCGAGGCGCTGTACCAGCAGGCCGAGCAGATCGGCGGCATCGTGCGGCTGATCAAGGACATCGCCGACCAGACCAACCTGCTGGCGCTGAACGCCGCCATCGAGGCCGCCCGCGCCGGCGAAACCGGCCGCGGCTTCGCCGTGGTGGCGGACGAGGTGCGCAAGCTGGCGGAACGCACCGCCAAGGCCACCACCGAGATTGCCGGACTGGTCGGCACCATCCAGGGCGAAACCCAGAGCGCCAAGGAGACCATGCAGTTGGGCGCCCACGACGCCAGCCGCTTCTCGGCGGAGAGCCAGGACGCGGTAGCGAACATGCAGCGCCTCTGCGACCTGTCGCAACAGATGGAAACGGCGATCGCCGCGGCGGCGCAGCTGTCCGGCGTCGAACTCACCAACCTCGACGAGCTGACCGTCAAGCTGGAGCGCCTGCTGGCCGAGCTGACGCCGGCCGGACACTGACCCTGGCTTCCGTTGGCCGACGTCCTGCGCGTCGGCCCGCTTTCTCTCAGCCAGGCGGGCTCAAGGTGCGCCCCACCGCCGCCAGCCAGCCCTGGTACAGTGCCGCGCGCCGCTCTTCGGCCATGCCCGGTTCGAAGCGCTGCTGGCGTTGCCACAGCGCCGCCAGTTCGTCGAGCGAACCGAACACCCCCGCCCCCAGTCCCGCCAGATAGGCCGCGCCGAGTGCGGTGGTTTCGCTGACCACCGGCCGCTCCACCGGCACCGCCAGCATGTCGGCCAAAAACTGCATCAGCCAGTCGTTGCCGACCATGCCGCCGTCGACACGCAGGCTGCCCGGGCGCGCCGCGCCGTCGGCCTGCATCGCTTCCAGCAGGTCGCGCGTCTGGTAGCACACCGACTCCAGCGCGGCGCGCACGATGTGGGCGATGCCGGAGTCACGCGTCAGGCCGGTGATGGCGCCGCGCGCCAGCGGGTCCCAGTACGGCGCGCCGAGCCCGGTGAACGCCGGCACCAGGTAGACGCCGCCGGTATCGGTGAGCTGGCGCGCCAGCGTCTCGCTCTCGCCCGCCGAATGGATCAGCCGCACCGCATCGCGCAGCCACTGCAGCGCCGCCCCGGCGACGAAGATGCTGCCCTCCAGCGCGTAGGTGGTCTTGCCCTCGAGCCGGTAGCACACCGTCGACAGCAGGCGGTGGCGCGAGCGCAACACCGTGTCACCGGTGTTCTGCACCATGAAGCAGCCGGTGCCGTAGGTGGACTTGATCATGCCCGGCTCGAAGCAGGCCTGCCCGACGGTGGCGGCCTGCTGGTCGCCGGCCAGCGCGGTGATCTTCAACGGCGGGCCGAACAGCGTGGTCACGCCGAACTCGGCGACGTTGTCGCGCACCTCGGGCAGCAAGGCGCGCGGTATGCCGAACAGCGCCAAGAGTTCGTCGTCCCACTGCTGGGTGTGGATGTCGAACAGCAGCGTGCGTGCGGCGTTGCTGGCGTCGGTGGCGTGCACCCGCCCCTCGGTCAGCCGCCACAGCAGGAAGCTGTCAACGGTGCCGAACGCCAGCTCGCCAAGCTCGGCGCGTTCGCGCGCGCCGGGGACGTGGTCGAGCAGCCAGGCCAGCTTGCTGGCGGAGAAGTACGGGTCGAGCAACAGACCGGTCTTGGCGCTCACCAGCGCCGTGTTGTCCGGCGTGGCCAGCGCCGCGCAGCGCTCGGCGGTACGCCGGTCCTGCCAGACGATGGCGCGATGCAGCACCCGGCCGCTGGCGCGCTCCCACAGCAGCGTGGTCTCGCGCTGGTTGGTCAGGCCGAGCGCCACCGGCCGCGCGCCGCTGGCCAGCACCTCGCGGCACAGCGCCAGCGTGTCGCGCCAGATATCCTCGGGCTCGTGCTCAACCCAGCCCGGCTGCGGGAAGTGCTGCGGCAGCTCGCGCTGCGCGCGCGCCGTCACCCGACCGTGCGCGTCGAACAGCATGGCGCGGGTGCTGGTGGTGCCCTGGTCGATCACCAACAATGTTGCCGTCATAAGCCAGACTCCTTCCGATCGAGCTACCGCGCCGACAAAAACGCGTGCCGATTTGCCCGCAGGCGGCGAAATATGTTAATTAACAGGCCATAGATTTTCGGAATCGAACCAACATGAGTCGCTCCCCCCGCCACGAGAAGATCCTGCAACTGGTCCGCGAAAACGGTTTCATGCCGATCGAGGAGCTGGCCCGCTTGCTCGACGTGACCCCGCAGACCATCCGCCGCGACATCAATCAGCTGTGCGAGGAAAACCTGCTGCGCCGCTATCACGGCGGCGCCGCGCTCGGCAGCAGCGTCGAGAACGAGGACTACGTGGCGCGCAAGGGCAAGCTGCAGAGCGAGAAGGCGCACATCGCCGACATGATCGCCGAGCATATCCCCGATCATGCCTCGCTGTTCATGAGCATCGGCACCACCATCGAGGCGGTGGCGCAGGCGCTCACCGCCAGCCACAAGGGCTTGCGCGTAATCACCAACAATATCCATGTGGCGTCGATCATGTCGGTCAACCCCGACTTCAACGTGCTGATCACCTCCGGTGTGGTGCGCGCCTCGGACGGCGGCATCACCGGGGTGGCCACGCTCGATTTCATCAACCAGTTCAAGGTCGACTACGCCATTCTCGGCGTCTCCGGCATCGAACCGGACGGCTCGCTGCTCGACTTCGACTACCGCGAGGTGCGCGTGGCGCAGGCGATGATGAACAACGCGCGCCACCGCTACCTCGCCGCCGACCACAGCAAGTTCGGCCGCAACGCGCTGGTGCGCATGGGCCACATCAGCGAATTCCACGCCGTGTTTACCGACGAGACCCCGCCGGAGCCGCTGGCCAAGATGATGGTCGAGCACAACGTGCGCCTGCACCTTGCAGAATAGGCCGCGACCGCCCGCCGACAAAAGCCCGCGTATGCCGCGGGCTTTTTTGCGACCGGCCGGCGGCGCGCCGGCCCCTGCTGGTATACTGCAGCGTTTGCAAGCAACGACAAGCCTGACGCGCCATGAACGTATTTTACGAAGAAAGCGGCAGCTTCAAAGTGGGCGCCGTGGTGTCCCGCAATGACGCCAGCCTGCAGGTCGACACCCTCCACGGCAAACGCGCCAAGATCAAGTCGGCCAACGTGATGCTGGAATTCAACTCGGCGCTGGCCGAGTTCCTGCCGGCGGTCGCGGCGCTGGGCGCCGAGATCGACCTCGACTTCCTGTGGGAGGTCAGCGGCCAGGACGAATTCGGCTTCGAGGCGCTGGCCGCCGACTACTGGGGCCACACCCCCAACGCAGTGGAAGCCGCCGCCATCATCCAGCGCCTGTTCGAGGCGCCGATGTACTTCTACAAGAAGGGCAAGGGCCGCTTCAAGGCGGCGCCGGAAGAGTCGCTGAAGGCCGCGCTGGCCGGCATCGAGAAGAAGAAGCGCGAGCAGGAACAGATCGACGGCTGGGTCGCCGAACTGAAGGCCGGCCGGCTGCCGGACGCCATCCGCGCCCAGCTGATGACGCTGCTGTTCCGCCCGGACAAGAACACGCTGGAATTCAAGGCCCTCGACCAGGCCTGCCGCGAGCGCAACCTGCCGCCGCTGCGGCTGGCGGCCGAGATCGGCGGTATCCCGTCGGTGCCGGACTACCTGATGGCCGGCTTCCTGCTGGAATACTTCCCCAAGGGCACCGGCTTCGGCCAGTACGCCGCACCGGCGCTGCCGGGCGACGAGCTGCCGCTGGCCGAGGTGGCAGCGTTCTCGATCGACGACGCGGCCACCACCGAGATCGACGATGCGCTGTCGCTGGTTGTGCTGCCCAACGGCAACCAGCGCGTCGGCATCCACATCGCCGCGCCGACGCTGGGTGTGGCGCCGGGCTCGGACATCGAGAAGCTGGTATTCAACCGCCTGTCCACCGTGTACTTCCCCGGCGACAAGATCACCATGCTGCCGGACGACGTGGTCGAGCTGTTCACGCTGAAGGAAGGCCAGGCCTGCCCGGCCTTGAGCCTGTACGTCGAAGTGACGCCGGAGTTCGAACCGGTCGGCTACGAGAGCCGCGTCGAGCGCGTGACCATCGCTGCCAACCTGCGCCACGACCAGCTGGAGCAGGTATTCAACGAACAGACACTGGCCGACGCCGGCGGCGGCCCGGACTATCCGTTCAAGCACGAGCTGACCTGGCTGTGGCAGTTCGCCAACGCGTTGGAAAAGCGCCGCGGCAAGTACGACCCGACGCGCCCGGTGCAGATGGACTACAACTTCAACGTGGTCGACGGCAAGGTGCTGATCACGCTGCGCAAGCGCGGCGCGCCGATGGACAAGCTGGTTTCCGAGCTGATGATCCTCGCCAACAGCGAGTGGGGCCGCATGCTGGCCGAGGCCGACATCCCGGCGATGTACCGCGCGCAGAGCATGGGCAAGGTGCGCATGACCACCCGTCCGGAACCGCACATCGGGCTCGGCGTGGCGCAGTACGCCTGGTCCACCTCGCCGCTGCGGCGTGCCACCGACTTCGTCAACCAGCGCCAGCTGGTGGCGATGATCCGCGGCGACAAGCCCGAGTTCGAGCAGGGCAACGCCATGCTGTTCGCCATCCTGCGCGACTTCGACGCCACCTATTCGGCCTACCTCGCGTTCCAGGACAAGATGGAGCACTTCTGGTGCCTGCGCTGGTTCAGCCAGGAAGGGGTGAGCGAGCCGACTGCGACGCTGATCAAGGAAGACCTGGTGCGTCTGGATGGCCTGCCGCTGCGCCTGCGCGTGCCCGGCCTGCCGGAGCTGGCGAGTGGCGACAAGGTGCGGCTGGCGGTGATCCGCATCGACGAACTGACGCAGGAGATCGAGCTGCGTTACGCCGGCAAGGTCGGCCACGAGGAAGTGCTGGTCGAGGAAGACAGCACGGTGTGATGCCGCGCCCAGGTTAACCACGAGCGGCAGCGTGCCCGGCTGCGGCCAACCTGAAGTAACAAAAAGCCCCGGATCGCTCCGGGGCTTTTTTCATGGGGACCGCCGTGTGACTTAGCGCTGCGCCGCGGGGAAGCGCTGGAACAGCCCGCCGAGCACGCCGCCCAGCGCCAGCCAGAGCACCGCCGCCGTGGCCAGCCCCGCCAGCATGAAGTCGCTCATCAGACGCTCCGGCACTAGCGTGTGCACCTCGGTCAGCACCGGGGCGCCCAACAGGTGCGGCAGCGCGGCCAGGGCCAGCGCTCCCGCCGCCCACAGCGGGCGGCGCTTGGCCCAGGCGCGGTACAGCGCGAACAGGGCACCGGCGGTGCAGGCCACGGTGAGCAACCACCACAGCTGGCGCTGCTGCAGGTCGGCCGCCGGCACACCCGGCGGCTCTGGCGGCAGGCCAAATGCCGGCGCCAGCTGGAACACCACGAAACCGAGCGCCCCCAGCAGCAGGCCACGCCGCCAGTTGGCCGCGCCGAACTGGGCCAGGCAGGCACCCAGCAGCAAGGCGTAGCCCATCGCCGCCAGCGTGGTCGAGACCGCCGTGGCGATGGCGCGGTGCGTCTTGTCCTCGGACGGTTCGTCGTTGGCCACCTGCGCGTGCGAGTGCCCCTCGGCCGCATCAGCTTCGTGCGAATGGGCTTCGTGAACGTGCGCCGCGGCGGGCGCCGGTGCCGCCTCGAGCTGCAGCTCGTAGCCTTCGGCCTCTTCAATCAGGGGCTGGACCAGCGCCAGCTGGACCGGCGTCGTCACCACCCCGGCCAGCAAGCCGGCCAGCAGCGAAAGCGCCACAATGCGTGCAAACATGACAATCCTTCGCTGGCTAGTGGCAGACAAAACCCATGGTATGGCGCGTATCGTGGCTCTCGCCGTGGGCGATGCCCGGTGCAAAGCCGACGGCGTAGAGGATCACTGCGCCCAGCATGGCGGCGCACACAGCGGCGGCACGCGCTTTCCAGCGGGTGGCACTGGCGGGGTCAAGGTGGCTGATCGGTTCAGCGGCGGATTTGTGCAACAGCATGTCTATCTCCTGGGTCTTTCCATGGCCCCCCCTGTCTCGTTGCACCGGCTGGCGACACCGGCAGAACCGGTGGCGCGGGCCGGGGGCGGCGCGGCAGGGTAAGGGAGGGGCAAGCTGGAAGAAACGTTAAGCGCACCGCCCTCCGCGATGCATAGCGTTGTCGCCATCGGCCGGTCTCCGGGCTCACGAGTCGGGAAAACGGGTTTTCCCACGCCGGCGCCTTCCCATGCTCCGGGAATGTACTCACGCTCATTGTCGAGGGTGAGCACGCCCAGCACAGTGGCGTCTTGCCGACGTTCACTCGATTACCGTTGCGGGGGCAGCGACGGATTTGCCGGTTGGCACACCGTCTTCCCGTTGGAGCGCTCTCCCGAGGCATCTGTCCGGCGGCACCATCGCCAAGCGCTGTCGCGCGGCATGACGCCGGGAAGACATATCGGGAAAGCCTCCAAGCCCGGGCCTTGTTCAGACCCGGGCGCACCGAAGGCTGCTTAAGGATAGCAGAACCGCGGCGGCGAGACGGTCAAAATGCATAGGACAAGGCCAATGAAAAATGCCGCCCACCCGGTTCGGGGGAGCGGCATCGGGATGGTCCGGCGCGGACGCCGGCCACCGGCTCAGCGCTTGTTGTCGCGCTTGGGCGAGAACAGCGCCGCGGTCTGGCGGCCACCGGCCGGCTTGCCGCGACCGGCGTCGCCCGGGCGGCCACTGCCGGAGCGGGTGTTGCCGTTGGCCGGCTTGGGCGGGCGGATCACGTTGCCGTTGACCTCTTTCGGCGGCGGCGGCATCACGTTGCCGTTGGGCTCGCCGCGCTGGCCGCTGGCCGGCGAGGTATGGCGACCCTTGGGCTGCTGGGAGCCGGTGTTGCTCTTCGGTGGCCGGGAACCCGGCTGGCGCGCGCCGTCGGCGTGCTCGTGACGACGTGCCGGCTGAGCGCTGCCGTTACGCGTGCTGGCGCCGCTGGCGCCATTGCCGGCCGGCCGGCCCTCGCCACCACGGCGCTGGCCTTGGCCCTGACGCTGACCTTGCCCCTGACCCTGGCCGCGGCGCTGGCCGCCCATCAGGATCGGTTCCGGCGTTACCGTCAGATCGGCCTCGTAGCCGGGGACGGTAAACTGCGGGATATCCTTCTTGATCAGCTTCTCGATATCCTTGAGGAACTTGAACTCGTCCACGCACACCAGCGACACCGCCTCGCCTTCGTTGCCGGCGCGGCCGGTGCGGCCGATGCGGTGCACGTAGTCTTCCGGCACGTTGGGTAGCTCGAAGTTGACCACGTGCGGCAGCTGGTCGATGTCCAGCCCGCGTGCGGCGATGTCGGTGGCCACCAGCACCTGCAACGTGTTGGCCTTGAAGTCGGCCAGCGCCTTGGTGCGGGCGTTCTGGCTCTTGTTGCCGTGGATCGCCGCGGCGGTGATGCCGCTCTTGTCGAGCTTCTCGGCCAGGCGGTTGGCGCCGTGCTTGGTGCGTGTGAACACCAGCACCTGGTGCCAGTCGCCCTGGCTGATCAGGTGGGTCAGCAGCTCGGTCTTCTTGTCGCGATCGACCAGGTGCACCTTCTGCTCGACCAGTTCATTGGCGGTATTGCGGCGCGCCACTTCGACCAGCTGCGGATTGTTCAGCAGGCGGTCGGCCAGGGTCTTGATCTCATCGGAGAAGGTGGCCGAGAACAGCAGGTTCTGGCGCTTGGCCGGCAGCAGCGCCAGCACTTTCTTGATGTCGTGGATGAAGCCCATGTCGAGCATGCGGTCGGCTTCGTCCAGCACCAGGATCTCGACGCCGGACAGGTCGACGGTCTTCTGGCCGGCGTGGTCCAGCAGGCGGCCCGGCGTGGCGACCAGGATGTCGAGCGGCTTCCTGAGCGCGGCGATCTGCGGGTTGATGCCGACGCCGCCGAACATCACCATCGACTTGTGCGGCAGGTACTTGCCGTAGGTGCGTACCGATTCTTCCACCTGTGCGGCGAGTTCGCGCGTCGGCGTCAGCACCAGCGCGCGCGGGCGGCCTTTCAGGTGGGTCGGCGCCGCGCCCAGCCGATGCAGCAGCGGCAGGGTGAAGCCGGCGGTCTTGCCGGTGCCGGTCTGGGCCGCGGCCAACAGGTCGCCGCCCTTGATCACCTGCGGGATAGCCTGCGCCTGGATCGGGGTGGGCGTGGTGTAGCCGGTTTCGGCCACGGCACGCAACAGGGGCTCGGACAGGCCGAGGTCGGTAAATTTGATATCGGACATAACAACTCCAGCGACGGCCTAATCGCAGGTTGTGCGACACCAATCCAGGCAGACGTTGATGGTGGAAACTCGGGGGACTTCAATGATGAAGCGAGACCGGCGCGCCGATTGGCCCGGCGCGGGAAGGCGCTAGTGTACAGGGGTTGGCGCCGGAAGGGAAACCCGCCGCCGTACTTGGATCACGATACGCCCCGATGACATCGGAAGAGAGGGGCTCCGGACCGCCCCCATCCCTGCGGATGGCGAGCACGCGGTCGCCCGGGGATAGGTTCTCAGCCGAATGCCAGCGCGTCCATCGCGATGCTGCCGTGCTCCATGCCGCTGTAGAACAGGTTCGCTGGCGCACCGCCGGCGCCGAGCGCGAAGAACAACGGCAGCAGGTGCTCGGCGGTGGGATGGTTGCGCCGTGCGTGCGGCGCCTGCCGTTCCCAGTCGAGCACGGCATCGACGTCGCCAGCGGCCAGGCGGTCGAGCATCCAGCGCTGGAATTCCAGTGCCCACGGCTCCGGCGCGGCATTCCACGCCACTTCATACAAGTTGTGGGTCAGGCTGCCGGAGCCGATCAGCAGCACGCCGTCGTCGGCCAGTTCCGCCAGCGCCTGGCCGAGTCGGTAATGGGTGGCGGCGTCCTCGGCCGGCAGCACCGGCAGGCTCACCACCGGAATGTCGGCCTTCGGGTACATCGCCAGCAGCGGCACCCAGGCGCCGTGGTCGAGGCCGGGGCGCTCATCCGGCTGCACGGTGAAGCCGGCGCCGGCCAGGCGGCGGTCGATGTCGTCGGCCAGCGCGCGGTCGCCGTCTGCCGGATACTGCAGGCGGTAGAGCTGTTCCGGAAAGCCGCCGAAGTCGTGCACGGTGCGCCAGTGCTCCGCCCTGCCGGCCCCCGGCAGCCGCGCCGGGCGGTGCGCCGACAGGCTGACGATGGCGCGCGGCCGTGGTCGGGCCTCGGCCCAGCGCCGCCAGGCGGCCGGCGCGGGCGAGCCGTCGATCAGCACGGTCGGGGCGCCGTGTGAAATATACAGGCTGGGCAGGCGGGTCATGATGCTCTCCTTCGATCAGTATTCAATGATATGGCGCTTCAGTCGCGTCCGGTGCGACCCAACGGCTTGAGCGCAAAGGCGCCATCGCCGAGCAGGGCCACGGTCAGTGCCGCCACGGTCAGGAAGGCCGGGTATTCCCAGCCGCCGCCCGGGTTGCCGAATGCCCAGCCGTTGGCCAGGTGCACCAGCAGGGTGGCGCCAAGCAGCACCGGGCTGAGCAGCAGCGCCACCTGACGCCCGGCCACGCCGAGGAGCAGCAGCACGCCGCCGGTGATTTCGGCCACCATGGTGAGCGGGCCAACGAAACCGGGCAGGCCGAGCGAGGCAAAGAACTGGGCCGTGCCGGCCGGGGTGAACACGAACAGCTTGGTCAGGCCGTGGGCGAGGAACATCAGGCCCAGCGACAAGCGCAGCAGGAAGGCGGCGTAGGGAGCGGTGCGGGTGTCGATCATGGTGGTTCTCCAGTGGGTGGGGTATGAGCGTATTAAAGCGCTTGCCATCCGATCGATAAACCCGCCATATTTCACAATATTGATTCCCTGCAAGAAACAATCATGGACCTGATGACCGCCATGCGCGTGTTCCACGCCGTGGCCGACGGCGGCAGCTTCACCCAGGCCTCGGACAAGCTCGGCCTGTCGCGCGGCATGGCCAGCAAGTACGTAAGCTGGCTCGAGGAACACCTCGGCATGCGGCTGATGAACCGCACCACGCGCCGGCTGGCACTGACCGAGAGCGGCGCCGACTACCTGGCGCGGGTGGCCAGCATCCTCGCCCAGATCGACGAGGCCGAAGCGCAGGCAGCCCAAGCCAGCCACGAGCCGGTCGGCACCTTGCGCGTCAGCGCGCCGCTGGCCTTCGGCGTGCGCCGGCTCGGGCCGATCCTGGCCGAATTCAACGCCCATTACCCGCGCCTGACGGTGGAGCTGCTGCTGGAAGACCGCCAGCGCGACATGCTGCAGGACGGCGTCGACCTGACGCTGCGCATCACCACCGACCTCGGCCAGAGCCAACTGGTGGCGCGCATGCTGGCGCCGGTACGGCTGGTGGTGTGCGCCGCGCCGGCCTACCTGGCACGCCACGGCACCCCGGCCACGCCGGCCGAGCTCACCCGCCACCAGTGCCTGCGCTACACCCTGAGCGAACCCACCGACGAATGGCGCTTCGGCAGCGAACGGGTCAAGATCAACGGCCCGCTCGCCGCCAACAACGGCGACCTGCTGGTGGACGCCGCCCGCCACGGCATGGGCATCATCTGCGAGCCGACCTTCCTGCTCGGCGACGACCTGAAGAGCGGCCGGCTGGTGCCGCTGCTGGAAGGCTACCCGCTGCCCGAATTCCGCCTCTACGCGCTCTACCCGCACCGCCAGTACCTGCCGCGCAAGGTGCGCGCGCTGGTCGACTATTTGGCCGATCATTTCGCCGGGGAGCCCGACTGGGACGCCTACTGAGCAGCAAAACCGCTACACTAGCGGCCTTCTGTGCCTTCTAACCGGACCCGACCATGGCGCTCAAAGCCACCATCTACAAAGCCGAACTCAATATCACCGACCTGGACCGCAGCTACTACGCCAGCCACAACCTCACCCTCGCCCTGCACCCATCGGAAACCGTCGAACGCATGATGCTGCGGCTGGTGGCGTTCGCCCGCCACGCCAGCGACATGCTGGCGTTCACCAAGGGCATCAGCGAGGACGACGAGCCGGACCTGTGGCAGAAGAACTATTCGGACGAGATCGAGCTGTGGATCGAACTGGGTGAGCCGGATGAGAAGCGCCTGCGCAAGGCCTGCGGCCGCGCCGACGCGGTGTGGATCTACAGCTACGGCGGACGCGCCGCCGATATCTGGTGGCAGGGCATGGAAGGCAAGGCCAGCCGCTTCGAGCATCTGCACGTCGCCGGCATCAGCCCGGACACGCTGACCGAGCTGACGGCGCTGGCCGAACGCAGCATGCAGCTGCAGGTGACCATCCAGGACGGCCAGATCTGGCTGTCGGACAACGTGCACAACGTGCTGGTGGAGTTCGTCGCGCTGAAAGACGCACGCTGAGACCGCCCAGGTGGCCGAAGCCCGCTTCGGCCACCTGGCCCCCCTCCAGACGGCCCTGTGTCCGTCATTTCCCCCTGCGCTGTGCCTTATGCAGCGGCGCGGCGCGGCCTACCCTGACATCCATCCCGTTTCATGGTGGTGTCCCATGTCCACAGTCCCAGCCATACCCATCAAGCTCTACCCGCGCCTGACGCGCGGCCGCTTCAACAACTGGCGCGTCGTCTTTGTCGTCGTCACCCAACTGCTCTACTTCGGCCTGCCCTGGCTGCAATGGCACGAGCGCCAGGCGGTGTGGTTCGACCTGGTCGGCGGGCGCTTCCACCTGTTCGGCCTGACGCTGCTGCCGCAGGACATGGTCTACCTGGCCGCGCTGTTGATGGCCAGCGCCTTCGGACTGTTCCTGTGGACCACGCTGGCCGGACGGCTGTGGTGCGGTTTTTCCTGTCCGCAAACCGTGTACACCGAGATCATGCTGTGGATCGAGCGCTGGACCGAGGGCAAGCCGGCGGCGCGGCGCGCGCTCGACGCCGCACCATGGAGCCTGAACAAGCTGTCGCGCAAGGGCGGCAAGCACGCGCTGATGGTGGCGTTCTCGCTGTGGACCGGCCTGACGCTGGTCGGCTACTTCAGCCCGTTGCGCGAACTGGCCACCGGCCTGCCGACGCTCGCCATCGGACCGTGGGAAGCGTTCTGGGCACTGTTCTACGGCGGCTTCACCTATCTGCTGGCCGGCGTGCTGCGCGAGAAGGTGTGCCTGCACATGTGCCCGTACGCACGCTTCCAGGGCGCCATGTTCGACCCCGACACCAAGCTGGTGGCCTACGACGCGCCCCGCGGCGAACCGCGCGGCGCATTGCGCAAGGACGCCGCACCCGGCATGGCGCGCGGCGACTGTGTCGACTGCGGACTGTGCGTGCAGGTCTGCCCCACCGGCATCGACATTCGCGCCGGGCTGCAGTACGAGTGCATCGGCTGTGCTGCCTGCATCGATGCCTGCGACGCGGTGATGGACAAGATCGGCGCGCCGCGCGGGCTGATCCGCTTCACCACCCAGCGCGCCGAGGACGGCGGCGACCAGCGCCCGCGCCGCCTCTGGCAGCGCCCGCGCGTGCTGATCTACGGCGGCCTGCTGGCCATACTGCTGGCCCTGACGCTGACCGGGTTGCTGAACCACACGCCATACAAGCTCGACGTGCTGCGCGACCGCGCCTCGCTGGTGCGGGAGGGGGATGACGGCTGGCTGGAAAACAGCTACAGCCTGCGGGTGATGAACGGCGACGAGCGGCCGCACCGCTTCCTGCTGACGGTGGAAGGATTGCCCGGCGTACAGTTGCGCGACGCCGTGCCGGTGCAGGTGCCGGCGCTGACCGTGGCCACGGTGGGAGTGCGGGTGGCGGCCGACCCAGCCACGGTACAGCGTGGCAGCCAGCCGCTGCGTTTCGTGCTGCACGCGGAGGACGATCCGCAGCGCACGGTGACGGCCGACAGCAGCTTCATCGGCGAGTGAGCACCGCCGCCAGCCAGTCCAGCGCGGCGAGCTGCCCGGCCGGTTCGGCGTAGCTCAGGTTGAGGCGCAAGGAATGGCGGCCGCCGGCGCCGCCCGGGTGGAACAACGCACCGGGGGCGAAGTGCAGGCCGTGCGCCTGCGCCTCGGCCAGCAGCGTCTGGCTGTCCGGCCCGTCGTCCTGCTCCAGCCACAGGAAGTAGCCGCCCTGCGGCTGGGACAGCCGCACCGACGCCGGCAGGCGCGCCGCCAGTTCGCGGCGCAGTACCGCGGCGCGTTCGGCCAGTTGCTGGCACAGCCGGCGCAGGCCGGGCTGGTAGCCGCCATCGGCCAAGAGCTCGGCGATGGCCATCTGGTTGGGTAGCGGCGAGGCCAGCGTGGTGCTGACCTTGAGCCGGCACACCGCATCCAGGTAGCGCCCCGGCGCGATCCAGCCGACGCGGTAGCCGGGCGCCAGCGATTTGGAAAAGGTGGCGCAGTACAGCACCCGGCCGACCGTGTCGCGCGCCTTGAGCGGCGCCGGTGCCGGTGCCTCGAACGCCAGCTGGCGGTAGGCATCGTCCTCGATGATCGGCACGTCGTAGCGCTCGGCCAGCTGCCACAAGGCGGCGCGGGCAGCTTCGCTCAGGCAGTGACCGGTGGGATGCTGGAAATTGGCCATCACCGCGATGCCGTGCACCCGGCCTGCAGCCAGGCCTTGCGCCAGCGGTGCCAGGTCGAGCGCACCGTCGAGCCCGACCGGCAGCGCCAGCGTGGCGATGCCGTGCTGCGCCATCAGGCCCAGCAGACCGGGAAAGGCCGGCGTCAGCACCGCTAGGCACGGTGCCGGCCGCTCGTGGGTCACCACCTGCACCGCCAGCGCCAGCGCCTCCATGCCGCCGCAGGTGATCACGATCTGGTCCCAGTCCAGCGCCATGCCCTCGGCATGGCACTGGCGCGCCAGCTGGCGCCGCAGCGCGTCCAGCCCGAGCAGCTCGTGACGCGCCAACAGTTCGGGATAGCGCCGCTGCACGCGGCCGAAGGCCTGCGCCAGCGCGCGGCCGTCGAACAAGGCCGGGTTGATGAACGGCGAGCCCCACGGCAGCACCGTGTCCACCTTGGCCGCCGCCGTCGCCCCGCCGCCCGCCGCCACGCGGAACCCCGCGCGCGGCTGCGCCTCGACGTAGCCCTGCCGCTCCAGCTCGTAGTACGCCCGCTTGGCGGTGTTCATGCCGACGCCATGGGTCTGGCACAGACTGCGCAGCGACGGCAGCGCGTCGCCGGGGCGGTAGCTGCCATGTTCGATGGCGGCAACAAAAAAATCGACCAGCGTGGCGTACTTGGACATCGGCACCGCTTCTGCAACGGGAAAGACCCGCAGTGTAGCGGAGAAACCCCCGCTCAGGCCGGGTCGGCCGTCGTACGCCGGGCCTGCTGGCCTAGCCACTCCAGCACCTCGTCGCCGGCGAGGGGCCGGTCGAGCGGTGCGGCGGGCCGCAGCCGGCAACCGGCGGCGCGCAGTAGGGCCTGCTGCTCCTCGTTCTCGACGCCGCTGGCCACGACCTGCAGCTCGAGCTGCCCGGCCAGCTGCAGCAAGGTCTCGAGCAGCCCGGCGCGGCTCTGCTCCTGGCCGAGCTGGTGGATGAACTCGCGGTCCAGCGTGATGTGCCGCAGCGGCAGCCGGGTCAACTGCGACAGCGAGGCATAGCTGGTGCCGAAGCCGTCCATGGCCAGGCTCACCCCCAGCCCGGCCAGCTGCGGCAAGACCGTGCGGCTCAGCGCCGGGTTGCGCATCACCTGGCCTTCACCGATGCCGATGGTCAGCCGCGACGGCGCCAGCCTGGTTTGCAGCAGGATGTCGCGCAGCATGTCCGGCAGACCGGCCTGCAGCCCCGCCATGCCGGACAGCCGCACGGTCAGCGACACATCCAGCCCCCGCTGCTGCCAGTCCCCGCCGTCACGGCAGGCCTGGCGCAGCATCCACAGATTGAGGGTCTGGCTCAGCCCCGCCTCGTCAGCCTGCCCCAAGAAGTCTTCCGGCATCAGCACGCTGCCGTCCGGCTGGCTCCAGCAGGGCAGCGCCTCCACCGCCGCCGGCCAACGGCCGGCGCTCTCGCCGGGAGCGCCGTCGGCGGCGACGAGCGGCCGGTAGCACAGGGTCAGCTCGTTGCGCGCCAGCGCCGCGTCCAGCCGCACGCCGAAGGCCAGCCGCTGGCTGGCACGCTGCTGCATCTCGCGGTTGAACAGGCAACACTGCCCGCCCCCCGCCAGCTTGGCCTCGTACAGCGCCATATCCGCGTGCCGGCACAGCGTCTCGGCGTCGTCGCCGTGCTGGGGAAAGAAGGCGATGCCGACGCTGGCGCCGACAAAGAGCTCTTGGCCGTCCAGCACGACCGGCTGGCTGACGCTCTGGATGATGCGCCCGGCCACCTGAAAGGCCTGCTCCTCGCCGCACAGCTCGGTCAACAGCACGGTGAACTCGTCGCCCCCCTGCCGCGCCAGGGTATCGGCGTCGCGCACCACGCCGCGCAGCCGGCTGGCAACTTCGCTCAGCAGCCGGTCACCGGCCGGGTGGCCCAGGCTGTCGTTGACGAACTTGAAGCGGTCGAGGTCGATGTACATCACCGCCAGCTGGCCCGGCTCCCGGCGCGCGCCGGCCAGCGCCATCTGCAGGTGGTCGGCAAACAGCGCGCGGTTGGCCAGGCCGGTCAGCGGGTCGTAGAACGCCAGCCGCTGCAGCTCGCGCTCGCCCTGCTTGAGCAGGGTGATGTCGCGCGAGATCCACACGGTGTGCAGCAACCGGCCGCGTTCATTGCACAGCTCGTTGAGCGTCACCCACGAGGTAAACAGTTCTCCATCCTGGCGCCGTCCGGGCAGCTCGCCGCTCCAGCAACCGCTCTCGCCCAGCGTGCGCTGCAGTTCGCGCCGCGCCGGTTCGTCCAGCAGACCTTGCGTGGCGTGAAACAGTGACCGGCCGATCAGCTCTTCGCGCGCGGCGCCGCAGGCCGCGGCGTAGGCCGGGTTGACCTCGATGATGTGGCCCTCCGGGTTGGCGATCGCCACCGCCTCGCCGGTGCTGCGGATCACCTCGGCGTAGAGATGCAGGTCTTTTTCCGCCTGGCGCCGCCAGCTGGCGTCGCGGATATCGCTGAACACCAGCATGCCCTGCGAGCTGGGAATCAGGCTCACGCTGACTTCGATCGGCAATTCGCGGCCATCGCTGCAGCGGATGTGGATATCGGACAGGATCTCGTCGGGCGCGGCCAGCTCGCCGTTCTCCACGTGCCGGTACCAGCCGCGCAGCGCCGAGCGCAGCCGCTCCGGCACCAAGAGTTCGATCGGCTGCCCTTGCAGCTCGTCGGCCGGGTAGCCCAGCAGCGTCTCCACCCGGGCGTTGGCCATCACGATGCGGCCGTCCCGGGTGCTGATGATGACGGCGTCGGGCGCCGCCTTGAGCAAGCCGCGCGCCCAGGCCTCGCTGTCGTGTAGTGCACGGGTGCGCTCGACCACGCGCTGCTCCAGATCCTCCTGGGCGCGCTGCAGGTCGCGGTTCAGCGTCAGCAGTTGCTGCTCCTTGCTGCGCACCCGTCCCAGCACCATGCGGAACGCCTCGATCACCCCGCCCAGTCGCGCCAGCTCGTCGCCGCGGCCCAGCGCGTGCAGGTTGGAGCCGGCCTCGCGCCCGAGCTCCACCAGCGCGGCAAACTGCTGTTCCAGCGAGCGCGATAGCCAGCGCGCGCCCAGCAGCGCCAGCACCAGCAAGGCGATGCACACCCCGCCGCCGGCCAGGCTCCACCACACCACCTCTTCCTGGTTGCTGCCCACCTGACGCACTACGTCCTGGTCCAGGGATCGGGTTTCTGCCAGCAGCATCGGTTCGAACAGCATGACCAGCTGCAGGAACTGCCGGTCGGCCACGTCGAAATGGCGCCGGGCCGCGTCCGGGTCGGCCGGCAACTGAGCCACCGCGACCGCCACCTTGCGCTCGTAGTCGGCCAGCCCGAGCAGGAAATGGCCCACGCTGGGATCGTTGTCGCCGACCGGCTGGCCCGACGCGGGCTCGTTTAGCCGCGTGGCGGAGCGTACCAGCCCGGCCAGGCGCTGCCGGGCATTTTTCACCAGCGCCGGGTCGGTCGGTTCGCGCAGCAAGCCGCCCAGCTCGATGTGCAGCTGGGTCAGCCCAGCGAACTGGCCGGCCAGCGCGTTCATCTGCTGCAGCCGTGCCGTGTTGACTTCCACCACCGACAGGCTCTGACGCTGCGACGTCAGCAGAAAACCGCCGATCAGCACGACAATCAGCACCAGCGCCAGCAACGGCGCCACCAGCAGGCGCTGGCGCAGCGACAAGGCATCCAGCCAGCCGAGCCGGGCGTGGGCCCGCGTCGTTTCAGTCATTGTCATTTCCCCTTGCGATTGGCCGCGGTAGCTGGGTCGACACGCCGGCCATGTCAGGCATGGTCATGCACCGCACTCCTTACTTATAGTGCATATTCGTCGCCGGCAACGCCGCAAAGTGGACCAGGCCGTATAATGCCGCCATGACGACACCACCCCCGCCGCCCTTCGCCGGGCTGACCCCCGACTGCCTGCTCGATGCACTGGCAGGCCTCGGCCTGCCAGTCAGCGGCCATCTCTTGGCGCTCAACAGCTATGAAAACCGCGTCTACCAGATCGGTATCGACGACGCGCCGCCACTGGTGGCCAAGTTCTACCGCCCCGAGCGCTGGAGCGACGAACAGATTCTGGAGGAGCACGCCTTTGTGGCGGAACTGGCCGAACGCGAGATCCCGGTGGTCGGCGCGCTGAACCTGGCCGGGCGCACGCTGCACCGGCATGCCGGCTTCCGCTTCGCGCTGTTTCCGCGCCGCGGCGGGAGGGCGCCGGAATTGGACCGGCCGGACACGCTGCAATGGCTGGGGCGCTTTCTCGGCCGCATCCACGCGGTCGGCGCGATCACTCCGTTCGCGCTTCGGCCAGTCCTGAACGTGCAAAGCTTCGGCGAAGAGCCGCTGACCTACCTCGCCGGCTGCCCGTTCATCCCGGCGGAACTGCGCGAGGTGTATCTGGGGGTGGCGCGCCAGGCGCTGGACGGGGTGCGGCGCTGCTACGACCGCGCCGGCGACGTCGCCACGCTGCGCCTGCACGGCGACTGCCATGCCAGCAACGTGCTGTGGACCGACGATGGGCCGCACTTCGTCGATTTCGACGACAGCCGCATGGGGCCGGCGGTGCAGGATCTGTGGATGCTGTTGTCGGGTGAGCGCGCCGAGCAGAGCGCCCAGCTGGCCGACCTCTTGGCCGGTTACGAGGATTTTTGCGAGTTCGATACGCGCGAGCTGTACCTGGTCGAGGCCTTGCGCACGCTGCGGCTGATCCACTACAGCGCCTGGCTGGCGCGGCGCTGGCACGACCCGGCCTTCCCCGCCGCCTTTCCGTGGTTCGACAACCCGCGCTACTGGCAGGACCAGATCCTGGCGCTGCGCGAGCAGATCGCGCTGATGGACGAGCCGCCGCTGTGGCCGGTGTAGGCGGCCAGCCGGCGTGGTGAAGGACTGAACGGCGGGGTCATGCGGCCGGACTATCGGCCGCCTCTTCCACCAGCCGGTGACGCTGCGCCAGCGTCGGGAACAGCCGCATCCACAGCGCCGCCACTGCCAAGGTGCAGACCCCGCCCAGCACCACTGCCGGCACCGCACCGAACAGCGCCGCGGTGGCGCCGGATTCGAACTCTCCGAGCTGGTTGGAGGCACCGATGAACAGCGAATTGACCGCGCTGACCCGGCCGCGCATCTCGTCCGGGGTTTCCAGCTGCACGAAGGTCGAGCGGATCACTACGCTGACCATGTCCGCCGCGCCCAGCACCATCAGCGCGACCAGCGACAGGGCGAGCGAGGTCGACAAGCCGAAGACGATGGTGGCGAGCCCGAACACCGCCACCGCTGAGAACATCACCTGGCCCACCCGGCGCGCGATCGGGAAGCGCATCAGCCAGGCCGACATCGCCAGCGCGCCGACCGCCGGCGCCGAGCGCAGCAGGCCCAGCCCCCACGGCCCAGTGAGCAGGATGTCGCGCGCGTAGATCGGCAGCAGCGCGGTGGCCCCGCCCAGCAGCACCGCGAACAGGTCGAGCGAAATGGCGCCGAGGATGTCCGGCCGGCGCCGGATGAAGCGCACCCCGGCCAGCAGCGAATCGAACGTCATGCGGCTGTGCGACGGTTCCTGCGGGCGCACCGGCAGGCGCGCGATCAGCAGCGCGCCGGCCAGGTAGAGCAGCAGGTCCAGCGTGTAGGTGAACTCGGCGCCCAGCGCGTACAGCAGCCCGCCCAGCGCCGGCGCCAGGATCGTCGCCGCCTCGTTGGCCGACGCGGCCGCAGCCACCGCCGGCGGCAACAGCGACGCTGGCACCACGTTCGGCAGCAGCGCCTGCATGGTCGGCATGTCGAAGGCGCGGCAGATGCCGATTACCACCGACAGCGCGAAGATCAGCTCGCGGCTGACCGACCACCCCGCCCCGGCGCTGCCCAGCGCCAGCACCCCCGCCACCACCGCCTGTAGCAGCAGGCTCGCCAGCACGATGCGCTTGCGGTCGAAACGGTCCGCCGCCGAACCCACCACCAGCACCAGCAGCACCCGCGGCAGGAACTGCAGCAGCCCGACCAGGCCCAAGTCGAGCGCGCTGCCGGTGAGCGAATACACCTGCCAGCCGATGGCCACGGTGAGGATCTGGAAGCCGCTGGTGAGACACACCCGGGTTAGCCAGTACAGCCAGAACGGACGGAAATGACGCAGTGAGGAAGGCACGGCCGGGGAGGCAGGACTCATGGAGGCAGGCAAGAAAGGGACGGTGGGCGTCACAGAGTACGCCCGCCTCGCCCCGAGCGCCAGCCAGCGCCACTGTTCCAGGCTGGCACAACTCGCCGCCCACCCGACTGTGACAAGGTGACACAGTGTTGCAGCCTGCCACAACGACATCTGCCCCCTCTGCACCGGCACCGTCCGGCGCAGTCGTCCCACCGCCGCCACCACGCCCTCGAACCCGATAAAAATCTTTCATCTTCAATGGGATAGCCAACTCCATACCAAAGTCGTAGCCGGTTCTCCCCCGTTCGGGAACGGCGCTTGCACCCTAGAGGCGTCTGCCACCGGAATGGAGAAACCATGAAAACCAGAACTCAAACCACCCTGCTCGCCAGCCTCGTCACTGCCCTGTTCGCCGGCCAGGCGCTGGCCCTCGAAGTGTATAACGATAAGGGTTGGACGCTGGACATCAGCGGCTCGGTCAACGCCTTCTACACCACCAGCAAGACTGACGGCGGCGAGCGTTCCAGCCAGATCGAGAACGGCCTGTTGCCCGGCTACTTCAACATCGCCGCCGCCACCAAGCAGAAAGGCCTCGACATCAAGGGCGTGATCGGCATCTGGCCGGGCATCGACTCCGACTCGCCGGCATTCGCCGGCACCACCGGCGGCGTGGGCAAGTCCACGGTGGACGCCCGCACCAACTACCTGAGCTTCGGCAACGACAAGATCGGCACCTTCAAGCTCGGCCGCGATATCGGCCTGTTCCAGTCCAACGCCATCCTCAACGACATGACGCTGATCGGCGTAGGCGGCGGCGCTGGTCTGGCGCGCAACATCAACACCACGCTCGGCGGCATCGGCGGCGGCTACATCTACGCCGAATTCCAGCCGCAGATCACCTACACCACGCCGGATTTCAACGGCTTCCACGCCAGCGTCGGCGTGTTCGACAACAAGGACGTGGACAGCAGCGGCACCACCGGCAGCCATCCCGGCTACCAGGGGCTGGCCGAGTACGGTTTCAAGAGCAACGCCGCCTCGGGCAAGGCCTGGTTGGGCTTCGTCAACCAGCACTTCGACAAGCTCGCCAGAGACAACGCCACCGGTTTCGAGCTGGGCGCCAAGGCCGATATCGGCAACGTCGGGCTGATGGCACAGGGCTTCACCGGCAAGGGCATCGGCGACACCCTCCTGTTCTCCGGCGGCACCGACGCCGCGGGTGACAACCGCCGCTCGAACGGCTACCTGACGCAGGCCACCTACAAGATCGACGATCTGAAACTGGGGGTGAGCTACGGCGAAAGCCGCACCAAGGCCACCAGCGCCGAAGGCAGCGGCTACGTTAACCGCGTCGCCGGCACCACGCTTGGCGCCTACTACAGCCTGACGCCGAACCTGACGCTGGTGGGCGAACTGAACCGTCGCCAGAACAAGGTCAGCGATATCGACACCGACAGCGTGTCGCTTGGCGCCATCCTGTTCTTCTGATCCCTGTCGCCCGCCGCCCGGCGGGCGGGACGGTCAACGTACCGCCGGCTTGAGCCGGCGGTACAGCGTGTTGCGGCTGACCCCGAGCCGGCGCGCGGCGGCGCTGACGTTGCCGTTGCAGTCGGCCAGCACGCGGCGCATCAGCTGCAGTTCGACCTCGGCCAGCCGCTCACCGTGTGCGGCGGCGGGCAAGGCGAGCGGCGCGGCAAGCGGGCTGAGCTCAGCCTCCTCCTCCGGCATGGCCTCCAGCAGTTCCTCCGGCAGGTGCTCCTGTTGCAGCATTTCGCCCGGCTCGAGCAGGGCATACAGTGCGCGCAGCACGCCGTGCAGCTGGCGCAGGTTGCCCGGCCAGTGGTAGCGACTGAACACCTGCCACACCGCCGGGGCCACCGCCACTGCCCGTCCCCCGGCCTCGTCCGTCAGCAATTGCCCCACCAGCGGCACCAGGTCGCTGCGCTCGCGCAACGGCGGCAGCGCCAGCCGCACGCCGTTGATGCGGTAGTACAGGTCGGCGCGGAACCGCCCGGCCGCCACCGCCTGCGGCAAGGCGCGGTGCGTGGCGCACAGCAGCGAGAAATCGACCGGCAGCACCCGGCTCGAACCCAGCGGCGTGACCTCGCGCTCCTGCAGCACGCGCAGCAGCCGTGCCTGCAGCGCCAGCGGCATGTCGCCGATTTCGTCGAGGAACAACGTGCCGCCATGGGCCTGCAGCAGCTTGCCAACGTGGCCGCGCCGGCGCGCCCCGCTGAACGCCCCCTCCTCGTAGCCGAACAGGTCCGATTCGATCAGCCCCTCGGGAATCGCCGCGCAGTTGACCGCCACGAACGGCTTGTCGAAGCGCGGCCCGCTGCGGTGGAAGGCGCGCGCGAACAGCTCCTTGCCGGTGCCGGTCTCGCCTTCGATCAGCAAGGGGATGTCCTTTCCCACGATCCTGAGCGCGCGCCGCGCGGTGGCCGCCAGCTGCGCATCGCCGTCGAGGAAATCGTCCAGCGTGTGCGGCCGGCTAGCGCCTGACGGCCGCGCCGCTTCTGCCGCCGTTGGCGCAGCATAATGTTCCAGATAAGGCATGCGGTCTCTCCCTGTCGCCGGGCTGGCCGCACACCGATGAGCGCGCGCCCGGTCATCCTGCTTTGTACAAGGGAGTGTGAGCCATCACCATTCATCTTTGGTCGGGGATGGCCGCTGCCGCGTTACAATGGCGCCATGTCCGATTTTCCCTACCTCGCCGGCTACCCGCCGGCCCTGCTCGAACGCGTGCGGGCGCTGGTCGCCGGCAACCGGCTCGGCCCGTGGCTGGCCGAGCGCTACCCCGAGCGTCATACCGTGCAGACCGACCGCGCGCTGTACCAGTACCTGGCCGAGCTGCGCCAGCGCTACCTGAAGAACGCCGCGCCGCTGGCCAAGGTGCTGTACGACAGCCAGCAGCACCCGGTGAAGGGCACCCTGGGCACCAACACCTTCGTGGCACGGGTGCAGGGCGGCAAATTGAAGAGCAAGAACGAAATCCGCATCGCCACGCTGTTCCGCGAAGCGCCGCCGGCGTTCCTGAAGATGATCGCGGTGCACGAGCTGGCGCACCTGAAGGAGAAGGAGCACAACAAGGCGTTCTACCAGTTGTGCTGCCACATGGAGCCGGATTACCACCAGCTGGAATTCGACCTGCGGCTATGGCTGACCGCGCGCGAACTGGGCACGCCGGCCGTCGGCTGAGGCCTGGCCTGGAAAGGTTGGAGGGCAGTCAGCTTGGTTGACCGGGGCACACTGTGTTCGGCCACCCCCGCAAGCCGGCGAGCGGCTCAGCGCACCGCCGGTTGTGCGTGTGCCGACGGCTGCGCGGTTACCGTCAGTTTCAGGCGTCGGCCCGGATCGTTCGGCAGCGTTACCGTGCTGCGCTGGCCGTGATATTCGTAAGTCACCTCGTAACCGGTCAGTTCCTCGCGCTGCGACGGGCGGCATGCCGAAACATGCTGCGTCGCCGGCTGTCGGGTGCCCTGCGTGTTGCGCGCGATCTGCTGCCCGGCCATGGCCCCGCCGATGGCGCCGACGATGGTCGCCGCGGTCTTGCCGCGGCCGCCGCCGACCTGGTGGCCGAGCACCCCGCCAACCAGACCGCCGAGCAGCGCCCCGCCGTTCTCGGCGGTCACCATACCCTCCAGCCCGCCGGTGGCCGCCGGTGCCGCCGCCGGCTCGTTCACCGGCTCGCAGTTGTCATCGTTCACCGTCTGGTACAGCGGCTCGCTCTTCAGCACCGTGGCGTAGTCGGTAAAGGTCATCGCTTGCGCGGTTCCGGCGGCCAAAAGCAGCGCGCTGATCAGCATTCGTTTCATTGTCGGCATTCTCCATCGGCAACCACCAGGGTGGCGGTGACGGCCAGTATAAACAGACGGTATGTATGCCTTGTAAATATCTGTTAACAGATATTAAGCCGCCCGCTTTCCCCTCCTGTGGCTAGTCGGTACGCCCCTTGCCCAGCTCGGCCACCAGCACGCTGGCCACGATCAGCGCGGCGCCGCACAAGGCCGGCACGCTGAGTTGCTCGCCGGCCAGCCAGCCGACCAGCCCGCCCCACACCGGTTCCATGGCGTAGATCAGCGTGGCGCGCGTGGCCGGGATGGTCTTTTGCGCCCAGTTCATCGCCACCTGGATCAGCGCGGTGGCGAGCCCCAGCCCGAGCACGCAGCCGATCAACCCCGGTTCCGGCCGCGGCAGCGCTTCGCCGCTCACCAGCATCGCCAGCGTCGACAGCAGCGCCACCGTCAACAGTTGCACCACCGCCACGCGGCGCGGCTCGCACTGCCCGGCGAAGCGGCCGAGCAGGCAGATCTCCAGCGCGACCATCGCCGCCCCGCCCAGCGTCAGCGCCTCGCCACGGCCGAACGACCACTCCAGCCCGCGCGGGTCGGACAGCAGCACCAGCCCGGCGAAGGCGACGGCGATGCCGAGCCAGGCGGCCAGCGCCGGCGGGCGGCGGTACAGCAGCAGCATGATTAGCGGCACCAGCGGCACGTAGAGCGCGGTCAGGAACGCCGACTTGCTGCTGGCGATGGCGGTCAGCCCCATGGTCTGCAGCCCGTAGCTGCCGAACAGTACCGTGCCCACCAGCACCCCGGCGCGCAGTTCGGCGCGGGTTAGCCCGGCGAGCTGACGCCACGACAGCAGCAGCGCCAGCACGCCGGCCACGCCGAAGCGCAGCGCGACGAAGCCGAACGGTCCGGCCCATTGCAGCGCGGTCTGCACCGCGAGGAAGGTGCCGCCCCAGATCAGCGTGATGAGCAGTAGCACCAGATCGGGCAAGCGCGACGGGCGCGGGGAAGCGGCAAGCGGCAGCGCCGCGGCGGAGGAAGTCATAGCAGTGCTCCAGAATAACGATACGGGGATTGCCGGGGAGCGGCCATGAGCACTATACTGCACATATCACTCACTGTGCAATATAGTGCTCAAATCATGCCCAATACTCCGCCGCAAGTGCTGCTCAACGTGTCGACCAACCTGCGCCAGGCGCGCCAAGCGCGCGGCTGGAGCCAGGACCGGCTCGCCAGCGCCGCCGCCGTCAGCCGCCGTATGCTGGTCAACATCGAAGGCGGCGACAGCAACGTCAGCCTGGCCACGCTCGACCGGCTGGCCGGCGCGCTCGGCCTGTCGTTCGCCGAGCTGGTGCGCCCGCCCGCCGCCCACCCGCACCAGCCGGTCGCGCCGGTGACGGTGTGGCAGGGCCGGCACGCCGACAGCCACGCCAGCCTGCTGCAGAGCCTGAGCGCACAGGGCCAGACGGTGGAACTGTGGGCCTGGCAGCTGGCCGCCGGCGAACGCTACGACGCCGAGGCCGACCCGTCCGGCAGCCATGAGATGCTGTACGTCATCGCCGGCGAGCTGGAACTGGAACGGGCCGGAACCCGCCATCGCCTCGGCGCTGGCGACTCGCTGGCGTTCGCCTCCGACTGCGCCTATTCCTACCTCAACGCCGGTAGCGCGCCGGTGCGCTTCACCAAGAACGTGATCATCGCCGCGCCGCGCTGAACACCGGCTGCCGCAATAAAAAACCGCCATCCCGAAGGACAGCGGTTTGGCAGGGTGCCGCGGCGCGCTCAGTAACCGAGCGTGGCGCCGTCCGGGTTGCGCGGGTCGGAGTAGCCGTACAGGCCATCGTCGCGCAGCTGGATGGTCTGGGTACGGCCCATGGTCGGCTTGACCGCCACCTGGTAGCCCTGCTTCTGCAGGATGGACAGCGTGTCCGGACTCAGGCCCTTCTCCACGCGCAGTTCGTCCGGCAGCCACTGGTGGTGCACGCGCGGGGTGGCCGCGGCTTCGGCCGGGTTCATGCCGAAGTCGATGGCATTGACGATGGTCTGCAGCGTGGTGGTGATGATGCGCGCGCCGCCCGGGCTGCCGGTCACCAGCCACGGCTTGCCGTTCTTCAGCACCAGCGTCGGCGACATCGACGACAGCGGACGCTTGCCCGGCTGGATGGCGTTGGCCTCGCCGCCGATCAGACCGTAGGCGTTGGGCACGCCCGGCTTGGCCGAGAAGTCGTCCATCTCGTCGTTGAGCAGGATGCCGGTGCCCTTGGCGACGATGCCGCTGCCGAAGTTCAGGTTCAGCGTGTAGGTCACCGCCACCGCGCTGCCCTTGCTGTCGACGATCGAGTAGTGCGTGGTCTGGTCGCTTTCATACGGCTGCGGCTTGCCCGGCTTGATGGCGGCGGCCGGCAGCACCTTGACCGGGTCGATGCGCTGCGCCAGTTCGTCGGCGTACTTCTTCGAGGTCAGCCCCTTGACCGGCACCTTGACGAAGCCCGGGTCGCCCAGGTACTCGGCGCGGTCGGCGTAGGCCAGCTTCATCGACTCGGCCAGGTAGTGGATGGTCTGCGCGCTGTTCACGCCGGACTGCGACAGCGGGTAGCGCTCCAGCATGTTGAGGATCTGGATGATGTGGGTGCCGCCCGAACTCGGCGGCGGCATCGACACCACCTTGTAGCCGCGGTAATCGCCGCTGACCGGCGCGCGCTCTTCCACCTTGTACTTTTTCAGGTCGTCCTTGCCGATCAGGCCACCGTGCTGCGCCATCTCGGCCACGATCTTGTCGCCGATCTCACCCTGATAGACCACCTTGGAGCCGTGCTTGGCGATCAGCCGCAGCGACTTGGCCAGATCCTTCTGCACCAGCTTGTCACCGGCCTTGAGCGGTGCGCCGTTCTTGAAGAAGATGGCGCGGGTGCTCTCCCACTTGCCGAGGTTGTCCTTTTCCACTTCAAGCATCTTGGCCAGCGTCGGGCTGACCACGAAGCCGTCCTCGGCCAGCTTGATCGACGGGGCGATCAGGTCGGACAGCTTCATCGTGCCCCAGCGCTTTAGCGCGTGCTCCATGCCGGCCACCGTGCCCGGCACGCCGACGGCGAGGTGGGTATACAGCGAGCGGCCCTCGGCCACATTGCCCTGGGCGTCCAGATACATGTCGCGGCTGGCCTTGGCCGGGGCGATCTCGCGGAAGTCGAGCGCCACGTCCTGGCCGCTCTTGGCGTCGTGCAGCATCATAAAGCCGCCGCCACCGAGGTTGCCGGCGTTGGGCAGCACCACCGCCAGCGCGAAGCCGACCGCCACGGCGGCATCGACGGCGTTGCCGCCGCGCTTCAGCACATCCACGCCGATGCGACTGGCCAGCTCGTGCTCGGCGGCCACCATGCCGTGCCTGGCGTACACCGGGTGGAAGATGTCCTGGTCGTAGTCGTACTTGACCACCTGCGCAGCGACCGGGGCCTCGGCCAGCGACAGCGCCGGGGCAAAGGCCAGTGCCAGGCCCAGCGCCATGGCGCCGAGGGCAAATGGACGACGGATATGGGAAAACGGCATGGGTGATTCTCCTTTGTTGACTGCATCGGCCAGGGCTTCGGTGAGCCCCGTACCGCGGGTGGGCAGGCTCTGCGGCCTGCTGGTATTCCAACCCCGTTGGAGCAGCATGATTCATGCCCGGCATGACAACATGTTCGGCCCCGCTAACCCCTTCATTCTATGACGTAAGATTTGGAATGAAACCGGCCGCCGTTCGGCTTTCCGTCATTCTCCGCCGCAACGCACACGGAAATCCGAACGCAGCATGCCACGGCACCGTGAATAAGCTACCGCGCCGAGCCCCGGCTCTCTTACAATAGCCACCTTGTTGATTGGTAATGGCTTCTGCCGTGGCGCCCCTGCCGCGCGCCGAAGGTAAGGATCTGGATCACCCATGTTGCGATTGTCTGAAATCAAACTGCCGCTCGACCACCCGGAAGCGGCGCTGCGCCAAGCCATCGTGGCTTACCTGGGCGTGCCCGACGCCGAGGTGCGCAGCTTCACCGTCTTCAAGCGCAGTTACGACGCGCGCAAATCGGCGATGCAGCTGATTTACATCGTCGATGTCGAAATCGCCGGCGAGGCGGCCTTGCTGAAAAAATTCGCCAGCGACATCCACGTCGTGCCGACCCCGGACATGAGCTACCACTACGTCGGCCAGGCGCCCAGCACCCTGGGCAGCCGGCCGGTGGTGGTGGGTTTCGGCCCCTGCGGCCTGTTTGCCGGGCTGATCCTGGCGCAGATGGGCTTCAGGCCGATCATCCTCGAGCGCGGCAAGAAAGTGCGCGAGCGCACCAAGGACACCTGGGGACTGTGGCGCAAGAACGTGCTCAACCCGGAATCGAACGTGCAGTTCGGCGAAGGCGGCGCCGGCACCTTCTCCGACGGCAAGCTGTACAGCCAGATCAAGGACCCGCGCTACCTGGGCCGCAAGGTGCTGGAAGAGTTCGTCAAGGCCGGCGCGCCCGAGGAAATCGTCTACGTCAACAAGCCGCACATCGGCACCTTCCGCCTGGTCAGCATGGTGGAAAAGATGCGCGCCAACATCGAGGCGCTGGGCGGCGAGATCCGCTTCGAGCACAAGGTGACCGACGTGCTGATCGAAGACGGCCCGGCCGGCAAGCAGATGCGCGGCCTGGTGCTGGCCAACGGCGAACAGATCCTGTCCGACCACGTGGTCATGGCGCTCGGCCATAGCGCGCGCGACACCTTCGAGATGCTGCACGCGCGCGAGGTGTTCATGGAGGCCAAGCCGTTCTCGGTGGGCTTCCGCATCGAGCACCCGCAAACGCTGATCGACAAGGCCCGCCTCGGCAAGAACGCCGGCCACCCGTTGTTGGGCGCGGCCGACTACAAGCTGGTGCATCACGCCAGCAACGGCCGTTCGGTGTACAGCTTCTGTATGTGCCCGGGCGGCCAGGTGGTGGCCGCCACCTCCGAACCCAACCGCGTCGTCACCAACGGCATGAGCCAGTACTCGCGCGCCGAACGCAACGCCAACGCCGGCATCGTGGTCGGCATCACCCCGACCGACTATCCCGGCAGCGGCCCGCTGGCCGGCATCGTGCTGCAGCGCGAGCTGGAATCGCGTGCCTTCGTGCTGGGCGGCGGCACTTACGAGGCGCCGGGCCAGTTGGTGGGCGACTTCCTCGCCGGTCGGCCGTCCAGCCGGCTCGGCATGGTTACGCCGTCCTACCAGCCCGGCGTCAAGCTGGGCGACCTGTCCAGCGCGCTGCCCGACTACGCCATCGCCGCCATGCGCGAGGCCATCCCGGCCTTCGACAAGAAGATCCGCGGCTTTGCCATGAACGATGCGGTGCTCACCGGCGTGGAAACCCGCACCTCGTCGCCGCTGCGCATCACCCGCGGCGAGGACTGCCAGAGCCTGAACGTGCGCGGCCTGTTCCCCGCCGGCGAAGGCGCCGGTTACGCCGGCGGCATCCTGTCGGCCGGGGTCGACGGCATCAAGGTGGCCGAAGCGGTGGCGCGCAGCATCCTGAAGCTGGACTGAGCCAGCCGCCGGACGATCTCGCCAGAAACAAAAACCCCGTCGCGCTGACGGGGTTTTGTCTTGTCCGGCCGCTTATTTTTTCGCCGGTTCGCGGCCCCGACCCGGCGGAATGATCGAGCCCGGCTCCACTACCTTCTGCTTGGCCTGCTTCGGCTTCTTGACTTCCTTGTTGCTGCGCACTTGACCTTTAGCCATGGGATATCTCCTGATAGTGTCGGCATCGTGCCATGCCCGGCACTACGGTAAGGCTGTTGCAGGTGTCTCCCCGCAGCGGCGCCGAGGGCGGCACCGCATAAACAGATGATAGGCCGTTCGCGCAGTACGGATAGCATTATCTTGCGCGGCCGCCAAACTTGCGCCGCGCCTGACCCTGCCGTGCCGTGGCCGGCTTTGCGGTATCATCGCCCACTATCCGGCTGCCGCGCCGCCCCATCACGAGACCGCCATGAACCAGACCGCCCCCGATACCCTCAAACCCTGCAACAAGTGCGGTTCGCGCGCCGAGCTGATCAAGAGCGGTTCGCGCCGCTACTGGGTGCAATGCACGCGCTACGCCGGCAACGGCAACTGCAACGCCATCGGCGCGCAGGCCGACAACAAGAAAGAAGCCATCCACAACTGGAACAGCACGCGCTAAGAGCGGGTGAATAAATCTGCTGCGCCCCCCGATCCCGGCCCTGTGATGCTCGCCGTACCATTTGTACGGCGGTATCTTTCGAACTTCTTTGGGTCGACCCGGCCGGAGGCTGCGGCGATGACCGCAGGGAATCCCTGTGGGACGATTTCTTTCCCACGCTCTGAATTGCCCCTGGACACACAGGACTAAGGACACCCTCCCCATGTTCGCCTGGTTCGAAAAACGGCTGCATCCCTACCCCGACACGCCGCCGGCCCAGCCACCCAAGGGCTTCTTCCCCTTCGTCTGGTCCTGCACACGCGGACTCAGGCCGCTGATCGCGGCGATGACCACGCTGACCGCGGTAATCGGCGCCTTCGAGGCGCTGCTGTTCTCGATGCTCGGCTCGGTGGTGGACTGGCTGAGCCGGGTGCCGCCGGCCCTGCTGTGGACGCAGCAGAAACACACTCTGCTGCTGTTGGCCGGCATCCTCTTGGCCAGCCCGCTGCTGATCGCGCTACAGTCCTTATGCAAGTACCAGCGACTGGCCGGCAACTTCCCGATGCTGCTGCGCTGGAATTTCCACCGCCATCTGCTTGGCCAAAGCATGAGCTTCTACCAGGACGAATTCGCCGGCCGCGTCTCGGCCAAGGTGATGCAGACCGCGCTGGCGGTGCGCGAAACGGTGATAATCGTCGCCGATATCCTGGTGTTCGTGGTGATCTACTTCGTCACCATGGTGGCCGTGGTCGGCCGCTTCGATAGCAGCCTGCTGCTGCCCTTCCTCGGCTGGCTGGCGCTGTACGTCGCCACGCTCGCCTTCTTCGTGC
>JACPUY010000027.1 GCA_016192025.1 Pseudogulbenkiania sp.
CGTGTGGGACACCTACAACGCCGAGCTAGCCGAGTACCGCAAGAAGCTGGCCGAATGGCAGGCGCGTGAAGCGGCGCGCCAGGCCGCACCCCAGGACGGAGCCTGACATGGCCAGCATCGACCTGCATTTCCACTCGCTGTTTTCCGACGGCGCGCTGTCGCCGGCCGAGGTGATCCGCCGCGGCGCCGAGCGCGGCGCCACGCTGCTGGCGCTGACCGACCACGACTGCACCGCCGGCCTGGCCGAGGCGGCGGCCACCGCGCACGAATGCGGCGTCGGTTTCCTCAACGGTGTGGAAATCTCGGTCAGCTGGGGCAAGCACACCGTGCATATACTCGGCCTTGGCATCGACCCGGACAACGACGAGCTGGCGGCCGGGCTGCAGGGCATTCGCGACGGCCGCCTCAACCGCGCCCGCGCCATGGCGGAATCGCTGGCCAGGGTAGGTATCGAAGGCGCCTTCGAGGGGGCCTCGGCGCTATGCGACAACCTGGAGATGATCGGCCGCACCCACGTGGCGCGCTACCTGGTCAACAGCGGCCACGTCAAGGACGTGCGCACGGTGTTCCGCAAGTACCTGACGCCGGGCAAGCCCGGCTACGTGCCGCACGAGTGGGCACGCCTCGCCGACGCGGTGGGCTGGATCCGCAGCGCCGGCGGCATCGCGGTGATCGCCCACCCCGGCCGCTACGATATGGGCCGCACGCTGACCGAGCGGCTGATCTTCGACTTCAAGGACGCCGGCGGCGAGGCGATCGAGGTCGCCAGCGGCAGCCACAGTCTGGACGACCTGCACAAGTACGCGCTGATCGCCCAGCGCTACGACCTCTTGGCCAGTGCCGGCAGCGATTTCCACGCCCCCGGCGAGGGCGGCCGCGACGTCGGCCGCACCGACGACCTGCCGCCGATCTGCCGTCCGGTGTGGCAACGCCTGCTGGAAAACGGCCGCGTCCTCGCCTGAACCCGACCCAACCGGAAACCCCATGGCCCAGTTCTTCGTGATTCACCCCGACAACCCGCAAGCCCGCCTGATCCGCGAGGGGGTCAAGATCCTGCGCGAGGGCGGGGTGATCGTCTATCCCACCGACTCCTGCTACGCGCTCGGCTGCCTCCTGGGCGACAAGCCGGCGATGGAGCGCATCCTGAACATCCGCCAGCTCGATCTCAAGCATCACCTCACCCTGGTCTGCGCCGACCTGTCCGAGCTGTCCAACTACGCCCGCGTCGACAACAGCCAGTTCCGCCAGTTGAAGGCCGCCACGCCGGGCAGCTACACCTTCATCCTGCAGGCCACCAAGGAGGTGCCGCGCCGCACGCTGCACCCGAAGCGCGCCACCATCGGCCTGAGGGTGCCCGAGCACCCGGTGGCGCTGGCGCTGTTGGCCGAGCTGGGCGAGCCGATCCTGTCCTGTACCTTGTCCTTGCCGGGCGACGGCGAGGCGCTCTCCGATCCTTACGAGATCCGCGAGCGGCTGGAGCGCCAGGTCGACCTGGTGATCGACGGCGGCTGGTGCGGAACCGAACCGACCACCGTGATCGACCTGACCGACGGCGTCGAACTGGTGCGTCGCGGCAAGGGCGACCCGGCGCTGTTCGGCTTCTAGCCCTGCCTGGCTGTGCTTCGGCCAACCCGCTTGCCGGAACGAAAGGGTTGGCCGAAACTCTCACTCATCATCCCACTTCGCTAAAAGTACAACGCACACACACCATGGATTCGTACAACCTCATCCAGAAAATCGCCATCTACGCGCTGCCGGTGCTGTTGGCCATCACCCTGCACGAAGCGGCGCATGCCTACATGGCCAAGCGCTTCGGCGACAACACGGCTTACATGATGGGGCGGATGACGCTCAATCCGCTGAAGCACATCGACCCGGTCGGCACCGTGCTGCTGCCGCTGCTGGGGCTGATCATCGGCGGCGTGCTGTTCGGCTGGGCCAAGCCGGTGCCGGTCAACTTTGGTGCGCTGAAGAACCGCCGCGTCGGCACGCGCTGGGTGGCCGCCGCCGGTCCCCTGGCCAACCTGGCGATGGCGGTGATGTGGGTGCTGCTGTTCAAGCTGGCGGTCGGAGTCGACAGCTACTTCAGCGAACCGATGGCGCTGATGAGCCAGGTCGGCATCAACATCAACATCGTGCTGATGGTGCTCAACCTGCTGCCAGTGCTGCCGCTCGACGGCGGGCGTATCGTCGAGAGCCTGCTGCCGCCGGGCATGGCCTGGAAGTACTCGCGGCTCGAACCGTACGGCCTGTGGATTCTGCTGGCGCTGGTGTTCTCCGGCCTGTTGTCGCCGATTCTGCGGCCGTTCATCAACCTGATGTACTCGCTGTTGGGCGTGCTTCTGTAAGGCTTTGCTGGCAAAATCACGCCAAACCGGCCGCGATCGCGACGCATCGCGGCCCGCCCCGACTCCCCGGGGAGCGCCGCGGCGTTTCCCGCAACCCTGATATCTGGAATGACGACCATGTTCGCTGACCGCGTTCTCTCCGGCATGCGCCCCACCGGCAAGCTGCACCTCGGCCATTACCATGGCGTGATCAAGAACTGGATCACGCTGCAGCGCGAGCACGAGTGCCTGTTCATGGTGGCCGACTGGCATGCGCTGACCACCAATTACGACGAAGTCGGCATCATCGAGAAGAGCATCTGGGACATGGTGATCGACTGGCTGGCGGCCGGCGTCGACCCGGAACAGGCCACCATCTTCATCCAGTCCAAGGTGCCGCAGCACGCCGAACTGCACCTGGCGCTGTCGATGGTCACGCCGCTGGGCTGGCTCGAGCGCGTGCCGACCTACAAGGACCAGATCGACAAGCTCAGCCACAAGGACCTGACCACCTACGGCTTCCTCGGCTACCCGCTGCTGCAGGCCGCCGACATCCTGGTCTACAAGGCCGGCCGCGTGCCGGTGGGCGAAGACCAGGTGCCGCACATCGAGCTGACGCGCGAAGTGGCGCGCCGCTTCAACCACCTGTACGGCCGTGAGCCCAACTTCGAGGAGCTGGCGAAGGCCGCCGTGAAGAAAATGGGTAAGGTTGGCAAGGAATTCGAACAGCTGCGTGTCCGCTACCTGCAGGATGGCGACGGTGAGGCGCTGTTGACGGCGCGCGCGCTGCTCGCCGCCAGCCAGAACCTCGGCGCCGTCTACGGCGAGCGCCTGCTGGGCTACCTGGAAAACAAGGGCAAGATCATCCTGCCGGAAGCGGAAGCCCTGCTC
>JACPUY010000351.1 GCA_016192025.1 Pseudogulbenkiania sp.
GAGCAGGTCGCCGTCGGCGATCCATTCCTCGCTGCAGAGATATTCCTTGTCCCGCCAGCGCTCGCGGTGCACCGCATGGACCTCGGCCTGCTCCGGGTCGACCACTACTTCGCCGCGTCCCTCCTGCAGCAGGAAGGTGGCGTAGCTTTCCTCCCGCTGGTCCTGGTCGAGCGGACCTTCCCGACTGGCGTAGCGGCGTTCCCAACGGTACCAGACGCAGCGCCGTCCGCTCAGCGTGCTGTAGAGCGGGGCGCGTTCATGGCTGCGTGCCTGGCCGAATAGCTCGACGTAACCCTGTGCCACCGAGCCGGCGCGTGAGGTGGGGGTGTCGGCGATCAGCCGGTAGCGGCGGTAATTGAGCCACCACGCCACGAGGCCGATCACCACACTCAGCGGCAGACCGAACGTGCGTAGCAGCGCAGGCTCCAGTCTGGCGCCGAGCAGCAGGATGGCCGGGTAGCCGGCAAACGCCAGCCAGCCATGACGGGTCAGCCGGTAAATCAGCTGTTTTTTCACTTAACGCTGGAACAAGGCTTTCAGGCCGACATCGCGCGTCTCGGCACCGGCAAAACGCAGCGGGGTGGCGGAGCGGAAACCGCACAGCCGGGCGACGAACACGTCGGGGAATTGTTCGACGCGCACGTTGTTGATGTTGACCGCTTCGTTGTAGAGTTCGCGCCGGTCGGCGATGTTTTCTTCCAATTGGGTGATGCGTTGCGCCAGATGGAAAAACTGCTGGTCGGTCTTGAGTTCCGGGTAGGCCTCGGCCACGGCGAACAGGCGGCCGAGCAGGTCGGACAGGCCGCCTTCCAGTTCACCGAGCCGGCCGATATTGCCGGCACGCGCCGCTTCCGAGATGGCGGCGCGCGCCTCCATCACCTTGATCAGCGTGGCCTGCTCGAACTGGGCGTACTGACGGCAGACCTCGACCAGCTTGGGCAACTCGTCGTGGCGCTGCTTGAGCAGCACGTTGATATTGGCCCAGCACTTGCTGACCTGGTGCTTGAGGTTGACCAGCGCGTTGTAGAGGATGGCGGCGTACAGCAGCGGCAGGCCGAGCAGCAGCAAGAACAGGATTAGTTTCATGTGGTATATCCATTCAAATTCAACCATGTCATTGGCAGTATGGCATGACGCTGCGCTGATGCGCAGAGCATGTGAGGGGGTGTCATGCCCCGCTTGAGCATCATTGGTGCCGGCCGGCTCGGCCGGACGCTGGGGCGGCTGGCGCACGGCGCCGGCTATCGTGTGATCGACGTGCTGTGCCGCGATCAGGCGCACGCCCAGCAGGCGGTCGCCTTCATCGGCGGCGGTCGCGCCGTCACCTCCGTGGCGCAGCTAATCCCGGCCGAGCTCTACTTGTTGGCGGTGCCGGACGCGGCGATTGCCGATACGGCGCAAAGCCTGGCCGACGCACGAGTCGTGCCAGCCGGCGCGCTGGTGTTCCACGCCAGCGGGGCCGGGGAGACGAGCCTGCTGGCACCTCTGGTTGAGAAGGGCGTGCGCATCGGCAGCCTGCACCCGGCCTTCTCGTTCGCCGAGCCAGCGCGGGCGGTGAGTGCTTTCGGCGGGACGCTGTGCGCGCTGGAGGGGGAGGAGGGTGTCTGCGCGGAGCTGGAACGCTTGGCCGAAGCCCTCGGTGGGCGGCCGTTCCGGCTGGCGCCAGATGGCAAGGCGGCCTACCACGCCGCGCTGTCGATGGCGTCCAACTTTCTGGTGACGCTGAACGAGCTGGCACTGAATGTCGCGGCGCAGGCCGGCATCGAACCGGCGGTGGCGTCGCAGCTGATCGGCGGGCTGATGCGCCAGACGCTGGACAACGTGCTGGCCTTGGGTCCGGCGGCGGCGCTGACCGGCCCGATCGTGCGCGGCGACGCCGGCACCGTGGCACGGCATCTCGCGGTCATCGACGATGGGCTATGCGCGGAGGCCTATCGTGCCATGGGGAAGGCGACGCTGCGGCTGGCAGGAGAGCGGCTAGACGAGGCGGTGCGCCAGGAGCTGGCAAGGCTGTTGGCTCCCCGCGTGTGCTGAAGAGTAAGGTTAGCCGAAGCCTTCGGCCAACCCTGTGCCAACGGTGGGACTGACTCAGCCGGCGTGGATCACAAACAGCGCCGGGCGCTTGTGGAAGTCCGGCGCCTCCTTCGGCCAGTCCTTGACGCGACGGCTGACGATGGTCTGGCTCGGCAGCGTCAGGTCGGCCGCCACGCACAGCCGTGTGGCCGGGCTCAGCGTCTCGCGCAGTTGTTGCAGCAGCGCGTTGTTGCGGTACGGCGTTTCGATGAAGATCTGCGTCTCGTTGCGCTGGCGCGAGCGCTGTTCCAGTTCCTTGACGGCCTTGGCGCGCTCGGCGGCGTCCACCGGCAGGTAGCCGTGGAAGGCGAAGCACTGGCCGTTGGCGCCGGATGCCATCAGCGCCAGCAGGATTGACGACGGTCCGATCAGCGGCTCCACCCGGTAGCCCTTCTCGTGCGCCAGCGCCACCAGTTGCGCGCCGGGGTCGGCTACTGCCGGGCAACCGGCCTCCGACACCAGGCCCAGGTCATGGCCGTCGGCCAACGGTTGCAGCAGCGCCGCCACCTCGGCCGGCTTGGTGTGCTCGTTCAGCGTGGACAGCGTCAGCTCGCGGATCGGCGTGGTCACGCCGAGCGCCTTCAGGTGCTTGCGTGCGGTCTTTTCCGCCTCCACCACGAAATGGGTGATGTGCAGCACGCGGGCGCGTTCCGGTTCGGGCAGCCACGGCGTCGCCTCGTCGCCGAGCGGGGTGGGAATCAAGAACAGCGTGCCGGCCATCACAGAATCTCCACACCTTCGTTGTCCAGCATCGTCACCAGCTCGAACAGCGGCACGCCGATCAGCGAGTTGGGGTCGTCCGACTCGATGCGGGCGATCAGTGCGCCGCCCAGCCCCTCGCTCTTGGCCGCGCCGGCACAGTGCAGCGCGTCCGGTTCGCGGGTGAGATAGTGGCGGATCTGCGCCTCGGAGAGTTCGCGCAGCGTCACCCGGGTCAGGCCGACCGTTTCCTGCACCCGGCCGCTGGCGGTGTTCACCAGCGCCAGCGCCGAGTGGAACAGCACGGTGCGGCCGCTCATCCTTTGCAGCATCTCCACGCCGCGCTCGAATTCGAGCGGCTTGCCGATCTGCTGGCCGTCGAGCAGCGCCACCTGGTCCGAGCCGATGATCAGGGCCTCTGGAAAGCGCCCGGCCAGCGATTCGGCCTTGGCGCGTGCCAGCCGGGTAGCGGTCTGCAGCGCGGTCTCATCGGGCAGCGGGGTTTCGTCGCAGTGCGGCGCCACGGCCTCGAACGGCAGGCCCAGGCGCGCGATGATGTCGCGGCGGTACGGAGAGGTGGAAGCGAGGACAATCTGCATGGTGTGAATGCTTGATTCTTTTGACAAATCGGGGAGGCGAATTATATCATGCGAGGTTTATGTCTAAACCGATTTTGATCGATCCGCTGAAGTTTGCCCGCGAGGGCCGTTCGCAGACTGGCACCCTGGCCATCGCAGCGCTGGATCCGCGTGTGCACGACGACCTGTCCGGTACGGACGGCGAGGTAAACTATACCCTCACCGGCCATGTCGACCCGTTGCGTCGCGCCGTGCTCAGGCTCACGCTCGATGGCACGATCTTAGTGCGTTGCCAGCGTTGCCTCTCCAGCATGCCGTATGCGCTCAAGACCGATTCGTCGATGACGCTGTTCACCGACGAGGAGAAGCTGGACGCTGCCTGCGAAGCCGACGAAACGCTCGACGCCATCATGGCCGAGCCGGAGTTGGACGTGATTCGGCTGGTCGAAGACGAAATCATCATGGGCTTGCCGCTGTCGCCGAAACACGACGACTGCGGTACGGAAACTCTCTCGCGTGCCAAGGCTGACAAACCCAATCCGTTTGCGGTGTTGGCGACGCTCAAGAGGTCCAAGTCCGAGTAAACCGGATTCGTGTAATAGAATCTACTTGAATTTCTTAGGAGTTGACCATGGCAGTTCAACAGAACAAAAAGTCCCCGTCCAAGCGCGGCATGCATCGCGCCCACGATTTCCTGACCGCACCGGCACTGGCCGTTGAGGCGACCACCGGCGAAGCCCACCTGCGTCACCACATCAGCCCGAACGGCTTCTACCGTGGCCGCAAAGTCGTAAAGACCAAGGGCGAGTAATCGCTTTTTCCCTGCACAAACTTTACCTGTCAAATAACAACAGGTAGGTTCACTACCGTACACGTTGATGACTATCACCGTAGCGGTTGATGCAATGGGCGGTGACATTGGCCTCAAGGTCACCGTCCCAGCATCGATCCAGTTTCTCCAAGACCATCCCGACGCTCGACTCATTCTTGTAGGTGACCAGACCGCCCTCGAGGCGGAATTGTCGCTGCATGCTGCCGTGGCGCGCGACCGGCTGCGTATTCACCATGCCACCCAGGTGGTGGGCATGGACGAATCGCCGCAGCTCGCCATGAAGAACAAGAAAGACTCGTCGATGCGGGTGGCGATTAACCTCGTCAAGGAAGGCGAGGCGCAGGCCGCCGTGTCCGCCGGCAATACCGGCGCGCTGATGGCGACCGCGCGTTTCGTGCTCAAGACCATTCCTGGCATCGACCGCCCGGCCATCGCCAAGCTGATGCCGACCGTCAATGGCACCAGCTGCATGCTGGACCTGGGCGCCAACGTCGATTGCACCCCGGCACAACTGCTGCAATTCGGCATCATGGGCTCCGAGCTGGTGTCCTGCCTGTCCGGCAAGGCCAGTCCGACGGTAGGCCTGTTGAACATCGGTTCCGAGGACATCAAGGGCAACGAGACCGTCAAGCTCGCCGCCGAATTGCTGAAAGATGCCGAACTGAATTTTTACGGCAACGTCGAAGGTGATGACATCTACCGGGGCACCGTGGATGTGGTAGTCTGCGACGGTTTTACCGGCAACGTGGCGCTGAAGACCTCCGAAGGTCTGGTGCACATGATTGCCACCTTCCTGCGCGAAGAATTCACCCGAAGCTGGTGGACCCGGTTGTGTGCGCTGGCCGCCATGCCGGTGCTGAACCACTTCAAGAAAAGGGTGGATACCCGCCGTTACAACGGCGCGAGCCTGTTGGGCTTGCGCGGTATCGTGGTGAAAAGCCACGGTGGTACCGACGCGCTGGGATTCCGGTACGCGCTGGAACAGGCTTGCGAGGAAGCCGGTTCCAACGTGATTGCTCACATCGCCGAGCGGGTTGCCCAGCAACTACAACATATCAAGCAATCCGAGGCAGAAGCGAACTGAGACACATGGCCTATTCACGCATTCTTGGCACCGGCAGCTACCTGCCGTCGACCGTGCTTACGAATGCGATGCTGGCTGAGCGCGTGGAAACCAGTGACGAATGGATCGTCTCCCGCACTGGCATCCGCGCGCGCCACATCGCCGACGAGCAGGAAAAAACAAGCGATCTCGCACTCAAGGCGGCTCAGGCCGCCCTTGCCGACGCGGGTGTCGCCGCCGCCGAGATCGACCTCATCGTGGTGGCGACCACCACGCCCGACATGGTTTTTCCCAGTACCGCCTGCCTGTTGCAGGAGAAGCTCGGGGTGCACGGCTGCGCGGCGTTCGACGTGCAGGCGGTCTGCGCCGGCTTCATGTACGCGCTGATCACCGCCAACAACTACATCAAGTCCGGCATGGCCAAGAAGGCGCTGGTGGTGGGGGCGGAAGTGATGTCGCGCATCCTCGACTGGGAAGACCGCCGCACCTGCGTGCTGTTCGGCGACGGCGCCGGCGCCGTGGTGCTGGGCGAGTCGGACGAGCCGGGCATCCTGCACGCCAAACTGGCCGCCGACGGCCGCTACAAGGACATCCTGAACACGCCGGCGCAGATCGCCGGCGGCACGGTCCAGGGCCTGCCTTACCTCTACATGGACGGCCCGGCGGTGTTCAAGTTCGCCGTCAAGGCGCTGTCCGACATCGCCGGGAAGACCCTGGCCGAAGCCGGCATGAGCAAGGACCAGGTCGACTGGCTGGTGCCGCACCAGGCCAACCTGCGCATCATCGAATCGACCGCCAAGCACCTGGGGCTGCCGATGGAGCGCGTGGTGGTGACGCTGCCCGAGCAGGGCAACACCTCGGCCGCCTCGATTCCGCTGGCGCTGGACGTCGCGGTGCGCGACGGCCGCATCAAGCGCGGCCAGACCGTGATGCTGGAAGGCATCGGCGGCGGTTTCGCCTGGGGCGCGGTGCTGCTCACCTTCTGATGACACAAGCACGCCAAGGCGTGCGCCGTCCCGGAATTGACGCGATCGGCGTCGGGACGGCGCCCCTTGGCGTTCCTCGTTCCTGACGTTTTCTTGGGAGATTCACCATATGTCGTTTGCCTTCGTTTTCCCGGGGCAGGGCTCGCAAAGCCTCAACATGATGGACGGTTTCGCCGACCTGCCGGTCGTGAAGCAGACTTTCGACGAAGCTTCCGCCGTGCTCGGTGACGATCTGTGGGCCATGCTCAAGGCCGAATCGGCCGACGCCATCAACGCCACCGTCAACACCCAGCCGCTGATGCTGGCGGCCGGCGTTGCCACCTGGCGCGCCTGGCTGGCGAGCGGCGGCGCGCTGCCGGTGGCCGTGGCCGGCCACAGCCTGGGCGAGTACAGCGCGCTGGTTGCCGCCGGGGCGCTGAGCTTCGCCGACGCCGTCAAGCTGGTGCGCCTGCGCGCCGTGGCGATGCAGGAAGCGGTGCCGGCGGGCGAGGGCGCGATGGCGGCCATTCTCAACCTGTCCGACGACGACATCCGTGCCGCCTGCGCCGAAGCCGCACAGGGCGAGGTGGTGGAAGCCGTCAACTTCAACTCGCCGGGCCAGGTGGTGATCGCCGGCGCCAAGGCCGCGGTGGAGCGCGCCATGGAGCTGTGCAAGGCCAAGGGTGCCAAGCGCGCGCTGCCGCTGCCGGTGTCGGTGCCGTCGCACTGTGCACTGATGAAGCCGGCAGCCGAGCGTCTGGCCGCGGCACTGGCCGAGGTGGAGATCAAGGCGCCGACGATTCCGGTGCTGCACAACGCCGACGTGGCGAGCTATAGCGATCCGGCGCAGATCCGCGACGCGCTGGTGCGCCAGCTGTACAGCCCGGTGCGCTGGACCGAAACGGTGCAGAAACTGGCCGCCGACGGTGTCGTGCAACTGGCCGAATGCGGCCCGGGCAAGGTACTGGCCGGGCTCGCCAAGCGCATCGACGGCAACGTCAAGGGCTTTGCCCTGACCGACGCCGCGGCGCTGGAAGCCGCGCGCCAAGAGCTGCACTAAGCCGCGCATGCGGTAAAAAAGAGACACTTCCCCCGCTGCGGTGTTGGGCTGGCGGCGGGGCATTTCGAGGAGACAGTTGATGAGTCTGCAAGGTAAAGTGGCGCTGGTGACCGGCGCTTCCCGCGGCATCGGCGCGGCCATTGCCGAAGCGCTCGCCGCCGAGGGTGCCAAGGTGATCGGTACCGCCACCTCCGAGGCTGGCGCCGCCGCCATCGGCGAGCGCCTGGCGGCGCAGGGCGGCGTGGGCATGGTGCTCAACGTCGGCGAGGAGGGTGCCATCGAGGCGCTGGTGGATACCATCGCCAAGGAGTACGGCGACATCGCCATCCTGGTCAACAACGCCGGCATCACCCGTGACGGCCTCTTGATGCGGATGAAGGACGAGGACTGGGATGCCATCATGGACACCAACCTGAGATCGGTGTTCAAGGCCTCCAAGGCGGTGCTGCGCGGCATGATGAAGGCGCGCTGGGGCCGCATCGTCAACATCGCTTCGGTGGTGGGGGCGATGGGCAACGCCGGTCAGACCAACTATGCGGCGGCCAAGGCCGGTATCATGGGCTTCACCAAGTCGATGGCGCGCGAGGTCGGCAGCCGCAACATCACCGTCAACTGCGTGGCGCCGGGCTTCATCGACACCGACATGACCCGCGCCCTACCGGAAGCGCAGCGCGAGGCGCTGGTGCAGCAGATCGCCCTGGGCCGCCTCGGCGACGCCAAGGATATCGCCGATGCCGTGGGCTTTTTGGCATCCGACCGAGCGGCCTACATCACCGGCCAGACATTGCACGTAAACGGTGGCATGCTGATGCCCTGAACCTCCCTTTCGCGGGCGGTTGGAGCATTTAGGTAGGCTACTCTAAATTTTTTTTGTAGAATACTCGGGTTTTGTTATCCCGAATCAGAAAGGTAGAGGGTTAATACAAATGGAAAACATCGAACAGCGCGTCAAGAAGATCGTTGCCGAACAACTGGGTGTGAACGAAGCCGAAGTGAAAATCGAATCTTCCTTCGTCGACGATCTGGGCGCTGACTCCCTGGATACCGTAGAACTGGTGATGGCTCTGGAAGAAGAGTTCGAGTGCGAAATTCCGGATGAAGAAGCCGAGAAGATCACCACCGTTCAGCAAGCGATTGACTTCGTCAACGCTCACCTGAACAAGTAATTTTTTTGCTGTACCCAGGGACCTCTGCCCGATAGCGCCCGGCGCTTGCAGCAGAGGTCCTTTTTGTTGGCGGCTTCGAAACGGGTGTCTGAGTGCGCCCCGGTTTTGTCTGATCTGGGTGCGGCCGTTTCGAAACAATCGGGAGAACGCCCTCCCTGCCTTTGCGGAGAAAGCCCCGTGACCAAACGAAGAGTAGTAGTAACCGGCCTTGGCCATGTGTCCCCGGTAGGCAACGATGTTGCCACCGGCTGGGCCAACCTGCTGGCCGGCCAGTCCGGCATTGCCACCATCACCCGCTTCGACGCCAGCGACCTGGCGTGCCAGATCGCCGGTGAGGTGAAAGGTTTCAACATCGGCGATTACATTTCGCCGAAAGACGCGCGCCGCATGGACGTGTTTATCCATTACGGCATCGCCGCGGCGTTCCAGGCGATCGCCGACGCCGGTCTCGAGGACATTCCCGACCTCGACAAGACCCGCGTCGGCGTCAACATCGGTTCCGGTATCGGCGGCCTGCCGCTGATCGAGGAAACCGGCGTGGCACTGATGGAAGGCGGCCCGCGCAAGATCGGCCCGTTCTTCATCCCCGGTTCGCTGGTCAACCTGATCGCCGGCCACGTGTCGATCATGAAGGGCTATCAAGGCCCGACCTACGGCATCGTCTCGGCCTGCACCACCGGCGCGCACTGCATCGGCGACGCGGCGCGCCTGATCCAGTACGGCGACGTCGACGTGATGGTGGCCGGCGGCTCCGAAGGCGCCATCTCGCGTCTCGGCATCGGCGGCTTTGCCGCGATGAAGGCGCTGTCGACGCGCAACGACGATCCGGCCACC
>JACPUY010000352.1 GCA_016192025.1 Pseudogulbenkiania sp.
CACAGTCGCGCCTTCGCTTTCGACGAAGCCGCTGACCACGAAGTTGCTGCCCGCCAGCGTGGCCGCGTCGGTACCATCGTAGGTTTTGCTGATCGTGCCGGTCAGCGAAGCGGTCAAGGCCTTCGGCGTGATGGTGCCCGTACCAGAAGCTGTGCTGTTTTTCTGATAGCCATAGACATTGATGGTGGCTTCCCCCACTTGAGCCGTTGCAGTGACAGCCGAAGAGGAAACATCCGCAGTTACAGTAGAGGCTGTTACGACATCCTTGGAATTGTAAGTGCCGGAAGTCGGCAGCGTCGCTGCCGTAAGGGTGACTTGGTCATTACCCACGGCGCCACTAACGGAATAGTTGGATACTGCCAGACTGGCATTTGTGTTCCCGTCATATGTCTTGGTCACAGTCCCGGTCAACACCAGGGTCAGCTCTGGAGCGTAGGAGAGCAAATAGCCATTGCCACTCTCTGCTGTGGAGGTGCTGCCATAAGTCGCATTGTATTGCTTGAAGCTATACGCCAAACCGCCCAAGTTGTCGCCGGTTGTGGCGTTGAAGGGGGTGGTGTTAGTGCTCCAGACATGCCAGTAGTGGCCGCTGCCCGGCGTTAAAGCACTCGAGTCGACGTTGTTGACGAATTGTCTGGCGATGAAGTCGATGTTGCCATTGACTGACAGCGCCTGGTTCAGGATGACTTGTCCATTGCCTGCGTCCGCCTGTGCGACGTAGTTGTTCAATTTCCCGGCGGTCCCCAGGATGGAATACGTGATGCCAGGGAAGATGTAGTTTGCCCCCGAACTGTTCGCGCCCAGGTATTCGATCCGCGAAACGTTGTTGAGTGCGCTGCTCAGTGTCAACCCAGCATTGCCCCCCGAGCCCGAGTTCATGGACAACGTCGTGCTGGTGCCGTCCGTGAAATAAACGTAGACCGTGCTGCCAGAAGTCCCGTTGAGGTTCAACGTGGTGCCGCTGGGGATGCTCACAGCGCCTTGCACGTTGGAGCTGCCGACGGTCATCGTCTGCGGGAACGTCTGGCTACCAACCTTGGCGATTTCCGATGCCTTGGTCTGGTCCTCATATAGGTAGATCTTTCCGGAGACAAAGTCGAAATCGACCCACTTGTTGTTGAGGCCCGATAGCGTGAAGCTCAACGTGCCGGTTTGCGGTTGGGAAACCGTAAACGAGCCATCGACCGTGCCGTTGTGGGTGACCTTTCCTGCCAACGCTCCATCGTTCGACCGCGTGTTGACGGTCAGGTTGTAAGCGCCGCCGATGTTGCCGTTGAAGACCACATCACCACCTTTGGTGGTGATGGTCCTGTCGCCGTTGTACAGGAACAGGTTGCCGGCATAGGTGTTGCTGTTGTAGCTGCCCCCGAAGGTCAGCCCGAGCTTGTTGGTTGCCGAGGAGATATCCCCCCCCAATTTGATGACTGGTGCGTACAAACCCAGTGCGGCATCACGCGACCCAGAGTAGGTGAAGCTCGTCTGGAAATCGATCCAATTGTTCGCCTGCAGGTTGACATCGCTCGTTTGGAGCGCGGTATCCAGCGTGGCTGTGCTGATTTGCGAAATGCCGGTCGCGGGCAGGCCGCTGACCGAGCCGGTACCGCCGCTGGCAACAATTTCGATGACGTCAGGGTCCAGCAGCCAAGTGCCGCGCCTGCCGCTGGCTGATGCAGTGGTGATGCGGGTGTCGGCCGCCACGTTCACGGTCTTGCCGGAAGTCTCGATAAACCCGCCATCGCCCCCATTCGGCGCGCTCGCATCCAGCGTCCCGCCGACATTGACGGTGCCAAGCTGCATGTCGCTCATCAGGCGGATTTCGCCCTTCTCGCCAGTAGCCAGGGTTTGGGCGCGGATCACATCGGTGTTGTTGATGGTGGCAGTGGTCAGTTCGTCCACTGCCTTGGCCGTCAGGTAAACCAGGCCGCCGTCGGCCTGGATGGCGCCGCCGTTTTGCACCAGCGCGTCAATGGCGCCCTGGTTCACTTGCAGTTTCACCGGGCCGCCAAGGTCCAGCATTACGCTGTTGCCCGCGCCCAGCAGCACATTGCCGCCCGTGGCGTTGAGGTTGCCGTCGTTGGTCACCTTGGCGGCAATCAGGGCCACAGTACCGCCCTTGCCTCCATCGCCCACGGCGGTGATGTTGCCCTGATTGACCACCGCGTTGTTGCTTGCGCCCGCGAACTTGTAGTTGCCGGCCATGAAATCCGTAGTACTCATGTTCAGCGTGGACGCGACAATGCTGCCTACGTTGACCTGAGCCGTCGGTGTAAACAGCACCCCGTTCGGGTTAAGCAGGAATACCTGGCCGTTCGCGTTGATGGCGCCCTGGATGACGGAGACGTCCGAGCCCAGCACCCGGTTTAACGCAACGGCATTCGCATTGGGCTGTACGAAGTTGACGGCATTGCCACTGCCGACAGAGAAGCTCTGCCAGTCAATAGCCATTTTGCTCGTACTCTGGTTGATGACCATCGTATTGCTGTTTTGCGTGATGCTGCCGCTGCCGGCGACGATCTGACCGCCCGTGGGTAGTTGCGCCATGGCCGTGCCGCTCAACAGCATCATGGTCATTGCTGATGTTTTCGCCGCTTTGGAAGTCTTGGTTTTGCCTTTGCCTTTGGATGCTTCCGATACGGCTTGCCATACATTAAGAGTGTCGTTCCAAACAACACGGAAAATATGATTCATGCTGTCAACCTTTTCTTCTATTCATATGGGGTAAAGACATTGATGAAGCCGGTGCCTCTTCCAGCAGGCGCGTGCGTTGCTTCAGGTTGTGCTTGAGGGCGCGGATGGCGGCCACGCCCGTTGTCGGTGGACCGGTAATGAGGTCGACATTGACCTGCGCGACTTGCTTGTGTTGTGTGGCTGCTTGACTGACCGCCGCCAGAGAGCGAGCGCAGCGTAACCGGACCATAAGCGGGCAGGGTGTGGCGCAGTTTGCCGAGGGGCTGGGCATGGCGATCAGGGAGGCTCTTCGGTCAATGATTGATAAGGTTTACTGATAGGTGAAACCCTATCTGTTTTGTGGTTTTCTGTCTATATGATGTTCGTATTTTCTTTTGCAATACTTATTTGTTGCGATTACACGTTGTAGGTATTCAATGATATTTTGCCGAAATTATTCTTCATAATCAGCGGATTGGGAAACATTTTGGCCTTGCCGGCAAAACTGGCTGCGAGCCTGGTTCGGGACAAGAGTGGGCTTGTCATAAACGTTCGTCAATTGGCTGTCTATTTTAAATAATTTATTTATTATTGGTGGGGCTAGACTCTCTGGCCCGGCTCACCACTTTACGGCCGTTGACGGCCTGCGGGAGGGGGAAACCAAGGGCAACCCCTTGCTGGACGGCCAGACAAACTATGGCACCATCGCCTCATCGACGATAGGCGCGTGCGGCCCAGCAGATCCGCCAGCGCGCAGAAATGGATGAGGCCATGTTGCAGGGTGCGTACCGCGAGTTTCATCAACGTTTGCAGGAGCGGATCGAGCCGCGGCGGATCTACACCGATCCCTTGTCCACGCTGGCCTACGGCACCGACGCCTCCTGTTACCGGCTGACGCCGAAGATCGTCGTCAAGACCCATGACGAGGCCGAGGTGCAGGCAATCCTGGCGTTGGCAGCCGAACTCAAGCTGCCGGTGACCTTTCGTGCCGCCGGCACCTCCTTGTCCGGCCAGGCGGTCAGTGACTCGATCCTGGTGGTGGCCAGCTACGGCTGGAAGGGACTCGAGGTGCTGGACGACGGCGCGGCGATCCGGTTGCAGCCGGGGGTGATCGGCGGCGCCGCCAACGCCGCGCTGGCGCCGTACGGCCGCAAGATCGGCCCGGATCCGGCGACGATCAACTCGGCGATGATCGGCGGCATCGTCAACAACAACTCCAGCGGCATGTGCTGCGGCACGGCCGAGAACAGCTACCAGACGCTGCGGGCCATCCGCGTGGTGCTGGCCGACGGCACCGTGCTCGACACCGCCGACACCGCCAGCGTGGCGGCGTTCCGAACCAGCCATGCCGGCTTGCTCGGGCAACTGGCCGCCCTGGCGGCGCGGGTGCAGGACGACGCCGAACTGGCCGCCCGCATCCGTCGCAAGTACAAGATGAAGAACACCACCGGCTATAGCCTGAACGCACTGGTGGACTTCGCCGACCCGCTCGACATCCTCACCCACCTGATCGTCGGCAGCGAAGGCACGCTGGCCTTCGTCTCTGAAGTGACCTACCACACCGTGGTCGAGCACCCGCACAAGGCCTCGGCCCTGGTGTTCTACCCCACCATCAAGGCCGCCTGTGACACGGTGCAGCTGCTGGCGCAGCACAAGGACGTGGTGGCGGCGGCGGAACTGTTAGACCGGGCCAGCCTGCGCTCGGTGGAGAACAAGTCCGGCGTGCCGGCGCTGATCAAGACGCTGTCCGGGGACGCCGCCGCGATCCTGATCGAGACCCGCGCGGCCAGCCCGGAGCGGCTCTCGGCCAACATGGCGGCTATCAGCGGCTTCATCGGTCACATCGACACCCTGACCGGCATCGTATTCACCGACATAGCGAGCGAATACACTCAGCTGTGGAACATCCGCAAGGGCATGTTCCCCAGCGTCGGGGCGATGCGCGCCGCCGAAACCACGGTGATCATCGAGGACGTGGCGTTCCCGATCGAACACCTGGCCGAGGGCACGCTGGCCTTGCAGGCACTGTTCCGCCACTACCGCTACGACGAGGCGATCATCTTCGGCCACGCGCTGGAGGGCAACCTGCACTTCGTGTTTACCCCCAACTTCTCCGGCGAGGCCGAAGTGCGCCGCTACGAGGCGTTCATTGACGAGGTGTGCCGGCTGGTGGCGGTGGACTACGAGGGCGCGGTCAAGGCCGAGCACGGCACCGGCCGCAACATGGCGCCGTTCGTCGAGATGGAGTGGGGGCCGGTGGCCTACCGGGTGATGCAGGAGATCAAGGCGATTTTCGACCCGCACGGCATCCTCAACCCGGACGTGATCCTGACCCGCGATGCGCAGCTGCACATCAAGGACCTCAAGCCGATCCCGGTGGTCGACGCGCTGGTCGACAAGTGCATCGAGTGCGGCTTCTGCGAGGTGATGTGCCCGAGCCGCGCCATCACGCTGACGCCGCGCCAGCGCATCGTCGCCAACCGCGAGATGGCCAGCCTGCGGGCCAGCGGCAGCGAGCCGGGCCGCCTGGCCGAACTGGAAGCGCTGTACCAGTACGCCGGCGACGAAACCTGTACCACCTGCGGCCTGTGCGAAACCGCCTGCCCGGTCGGCATCAACACCGGCAAGCTGACCTCGCAGATCCGCCAGGGCCATCTGTCCGATGGTGGCTGGGCGGTGGCCAACTGGCTCGCCGGCCATTACGACACGGCGACGCGCGGCGCGCGGCTCGGGCTGAAGCTGGTCGACACGCTGCACGGCCTGACCGGCACGGCGGCCACGCGCGCCATGATGAACACCCTGCGCAAGGTGATGGGGCGCCGTGCGCCGCACTGGACGCCGTATTTCCCGCGCGCCGCCGGGCGTCTCACTCTGGGCGAAGGCCGGCGCGGCAGCGCGCGCAAGGTGGTCTACCTACCGTCCTGCCTGAGCCGCACCTTCGCCCCGTCGCGCGAGGCGCCGGACAGCCGCCCACTGAACGAAGTGGTGGCATCGGTGCTGGGCAAGGCCGGCTACCAGCTGATCTACCCGCCGCGGCTCGACAGCCTGTGCTGCGGCACGCCGTTCAAGTCCAAGGGGGCGCAGGACGCGGCCAACGCCAAGCTGGCCGAGCTGACCGAAGCCCTGCGGGCGGCGACGGAAAACGGCCGCTGGCCGGTGATCGTCGACAACGGCGTGTGCACCGCAGCGATGCTGGAAGGCATCGCCGATACGCGGCTGCAGATTGTCGACGTCACCACCTTCATCGAAACCGTCGCCGCCGAGTATCTCGAGTTTGCGCCGGTGGATGAGAACGTGGCGCTGCACGTGGTGTGCTCGATGAAGAAGATCGGCCAGGAGAGCACGCTGACCGCACTGGCCAGACGCTGTGCCACGCGGGTGACGGTGCCGGGCGGCATCACCTGCTGCGGCTTCGCCGGCGACAAGGGCTTTTCCCATCCGGAACTGAACGAATCGGCGCTGACTGGGCTGAAGGAACAGGTCGGCGGCTGCTGCGGCGGCTATTCCACCAGCCTGACGTGCGAGATCGGCCTGTCCGAGCACGCCGGCCTGCCCTACCAGGGGCTGATGTACCTGGTGGACCGGGCCACGCGTAGCAAGGGCTGATCCGGCCCATCCGAAGCAAGCCGCCCGTGGGCGGCTTTTGTTTCAGGAGGCGCGGCCGGCGCGGGAAGGGGAGGCGCGCAAGCCCGCGGCGCTACAGGTCCTGCCCCTCGACAATGCCGTCGTGCGTGGCGGAGTGGCGGGGCAAAATCAGGTTCAGCACGATGGCCAAGAGCGAGCACAGGCCGACGCCGGCCAGCCCGAACGAACCCAGCTTCAGCTCCAGCCCGCCGATGCCGGCGGTCAGCACCACCGAGATGATCACCAGGTTGCGCGGTTCCATCAGGTCGACCTTGGCTTCGATCAGTGTCTTCAGGCCGATCGAGGCGATGGTGCCGAACAGCAGCACCATGATGCCGCCCATCACCGGCATCGGGATCGACTGCAGCAGCGCGTTGAACTTGCCGAAGAAGGCCATGGCGATGGCGAACAGCGCCGCCCAGGTCATCACCACCGGGTTGAAGTTGCGGGTGATCATCACCGCGCCGGTCACCTCGGCGTAGGTCGTCACCGGCGGGCCGCCGATCAGGCCGGCCAGGCACACGCCCAGACCGTCGCCGGACAGCGTGCGGTGCAGCCCCGGGGTCTTGGTGTAGTCCTTGCCGGTGACGCCGCCGATCGCCATCACGCCGCCGATGTGCTCGATCGCCGGGGCGATCGCCACCGGCAGCATGAACAGCGCCGCGGCCCAGTTCACCTCCGGGCTGTGGAACTGCGGCACGGCGAACCATGGCGCGTTGGCCAGCTTGGCGAAATCGACCACGCCCAGCATGGCCGCCACGATATAGCCGACGGTGACGCCGGCCAGGATCGGCACCAGCTTGAACATGCCGCGGGCGAAGATCGACACCACGATGGTGGTGGCCAGCGACACCGCCGCCAGCAGCAGCGAGGTCTCGTACGGCATCACCTGCTGTCCGCCGGCACGGCCCATCGCCATGTTCGACGCGGCGCCGGCCACGCTCAAACCGATGATCATGATCACCGGGCCGATCACCACCGGCGGCAGCAGGCGGTTGACCAGCTCCATGCCGCGCCAGTTGACGATGGCGGCGAACACGAAGTACATGAAGCCGGCGCAAAACAGGCCGAACAGGGTGGCGCCCATGCCCCACGTCTGCATCGAATAGATGATCGGACCGATGAAGGCGAACGAGGAGCCGAGAAAGATCGGCACCTGACGGCCGGTGCACAGTTGGAACAGCAGGGTGCCGACGCCGGCACCGAGCAAGGCCATGGCCGGATTGAGGCCGGTCAACAGCGGTACCAGCACCAGCGCGCCGAAGGCGACAAACAGGATCTGGGCGCCGGACACGGCAGTTTTGAGCTGCTGCAGCATGAAAGGTCCTTCTTGTTATCTTGGATACGGGTTGCCACAACGCCGCTGGCAGCGGTGGCTGAGCAGCGGCGTTGGCTGAGCAGGGGGGGACTCAGGCGTGCTTGGTGCCGAAGATCTTGTCGCCGGCGTCGCCGAGCCCGGGGATGATGTAGCCGTGCTCGTTGAGGTGACTGTCGAGCGAGGCGGCGACGATCTGCACGTCCGGGTGCGCGGCGTTGACGGTCTTGACGCCTTCTGGTGCTGCCACCATCACCACCGCCTTGATGTGCTGGCAGCCCTTGCGCTTCAACAGGTCGATGGTGGCGACCATCGAGCCGCCGGTGGCCAGCATCGGGTCGATGATGATGGCGATGCGCTCGTCGAGGTTGTCGACGAACTTGTCGAAGTAGGGCACCGGTTCCAGCGTTTCCTCGTTGCGGTACAGCCCGACCACGCTGATCTTGGCCGACGGCACCAGGTCGAGCACACCGTCCAGCATGCCGAGCCCGGCACGCAGGATCGGCACCACCGTGACTTTCTTGCCCTTGATCTGCTGCACCTCGATCGGGCCGCACCAGCCTTCGATGCTGACGGTTTCGAGTTCGAAGTCGCGGGTGGCCTCGTAGGCCAGCAGGCGCGCCAGTTCCTGGGTCAGCTGGCGGAATTTCATCGTGCTGATGGCGCCTTCGCGCAGCAGCCCGAGCTTGTGCTGCACCAGCGGGTGATGCACTACGGTGATGTTCATGCGGCTTCCTTGATCCTGAAAAAACAGCCGGGTCGTCCGTTTGGCGGGGACTCCGGCTGTTCTGTCCGATAGCCGGCAAGCGGCAGGATGGCTGCCGCTTGCCGGCCGGTTAAACGGGTGTTTACACCATGGCGGGATTCTAGCCTTTTTCCCACAGGGAAATCCACGGCAACAGGCCCTCGGCGGGCAGCGGGGCCGAACAGAGGTAACCCTGCACCGCATCGCAGCCGAGTTCGCTCAACAGCGCCAGGTCGGAGCTGTCCTCCAGCCCCATGGCGACGGTGAACAGGCCGTGGCGCTGGGCCAGGCGCAGGTTCTCCTGCAGGATGGCGCGCAGATGGGGATTGCTGCCGGCGCCGTGCACGAAGGCGCGGTCGATCTTCATCACCGAGAAGTGCTCGCCGTTCAGGCGCGTCGCCAGCCCGGTGCCGATGCCGTATTCGTCAACGGCCATGCCGAAGCCCCGCTGGCGCAGCTGGCCGAGCTGTCCTTCGGCCAGTTCCCAGTGCTGGCGCAGGGTGTTTTCGGACAGCTCCAGGGTCAGGTGGGCCGCCGACAGGCCGGCGATGCGGCACTTGCTTTCC
>JACPUY010000353.1 GCA_016192025.1 Pseudogulbenkiania sp.
CCATGCTTCGAAACCACTGGGACTCGGCGTAGGTCGAGAACGCAGGGCCCTCGATGCAGACATAGGTTCCACCCCGATGCAGCTGGATTTGATCGAGCTTCATGTCGCTGAAGGCCTGCGCCATAACGTCCGAGAGCGTTGGGCAGATGGGCTCCGCCATGGAAACATGCGCGACGGCGCCCTCCCCGAAAAAGGTGCTGGTACGCCGCCGGGTCAGGTCGATGAACTGGTTGGGCAAAACCATATCCAGCGGGCGCAGCTGCTCCTGCAACGAACCGACGGCTGAGATGGAGATCAGATAACGCACCCCTAGCGCCTTCATCGCATAAATATTGGCGCGGTACGGGATTTCGCTCGGCAGATAGCGATGGCCGCGCCCGTGCCGCGCCAGAAAAGCGACCCGCGTGCCGTACACATACCCGGTCACGATGCGGTCAGATGGTTTGCCATAAGGGGTCTCCAGCTCGTGCTCCCGCACGTGCTCTATTCCTTCCATTTCATACAGGCCACTCCCCCCGATGATGCCGATCATGGCTTCTGACATGTGATCCACTCCTGTTCAGGAAACGTTGGGCTGTAGTCGCGTTGACGAATCGGTTTCTTACATTCCAGGTGTAAGAAACTGAGATCTAGCTACGACTACAGGCTGACCCGAGAACCAGAAAGGAGATACCTGTGAGTAGGACTGTGCTGCGTATTCGACTGACCCCAGCGACTAACCGGACAAGCGGCCGGCCATGAAGCGCCTGATCCTGGCTGGAGGTGGGCATGCCCACCTTGCGGTGCTGCGTGCGTTGGCAAAGTGCCGGCTTCGGGCTGTCGATGTCATGTTGGTGACTCCCGAGCCAATGCTGATTTACTCCGGCATGCTGCCGGGCTGGATGGCTGGACATTACCGGCTAGATCAATGTTTCATCGACTTGCGGCCACTGGCGCAGGCGGCCGGCGTGCGGTTGATTCTGGCGCCGCTGGCGGGGCTGGATGCAGAGCGCCGCTGTATCGCCTTGCCCAATGGCGCACAACTCGAGTACGACTTGCTGTCGCTCGACGTCGGCAGCGAGACGGATGTGTCCTGGCTCCACTCGGCACGGGAGCGATTGCTGCCGATTCGCCCGCTTAGCGACTTTGTCAAAGCATGGGAGAAAATAGTCGACCGGGCCCGCCGTCACACGGGCTATCGTTTGGCCGTTGTCGGTGGTGGAGCTGCCGGTGTGGAACTGGCATTTGCCGCACACCATGCATTCATACGGCACGGCACCACGGCGCAAGTCGATCTGGTGGCGTCTGGGCCAGAATTGTTGGCTGGACATGCGCCGGCGGTCGTTTCCCGGGTGGAACGCCTGTTGGCCGAACGCGGCATCGTCTTGCATCGTGCACGCGCTGCCGGAACGGAGGACGGACTCATGCTGGCCAATGGCCAACGATTGCCTGCGAATCGCATCATTGCTGCCACGGGAGCCAGAGCACCGTATTGGCTAACGCTGTCCAAACTGGCGCTCGATGCGGCAGGGTATGTCGAGGTGGATGCCACCCAGCGTAGTCGATCACATGCGAATGTATTTGCCGCTGGTGATGTATGCTCGCGCGAAGATGTGATCCTGGCGCGATCCGGTGTACATGCCGTACAGGCCGGGCCGGTGCTGGCTCACAACCTGCGTGCGACACTGGAAGGGGGCGCCATGCACCCCTATATTCCACGCGCTTGCCCGCTCTATCTGATAGCGACCGGCCCGAAGCATGCCATCGCTTCCTGGGGTGGTTGGAGCGCGGAGGGCGCATGGGTCTGGCACTGGAAAGACTGGATCGACCGCCGCTTCATCCGTCTTCACGGGGCGCCACACGCCTCGATGGGGCCGCCTATTCAACAAAGGGAGTCACAGCATGAGCATGAACATCATTGAGCGGGTTTCCCAACTGCTCCATCCTGCAGAGTGCACTGAGGATGAAAGTGAGGCGGAAATCCGGTTCAGCCAGCTTTTGGCAAGTCTGATGGTAATGGCGTGGTTCGTCGAGGCTCGTGATCCTTACACCGGTGGGCACTTGTGGCGCGTGTCCCAATACGCTCGTCTGCTCGCCGAGGCGGGCAAACTGGACTCGGCCGAAGTCGCACGCATCAGCCTGGGCGGGTTCTTGCATGATTTGGGCAAGATCGGCGTGCCGGACGCCATATTACGCAAACCGGCTAGCTTGAGCGACGAAGAATACGCCGTGATCAAGACGCATCCGGAAATGGGCATGCACATGCTTGCGGGGCATCCGCTGGCCGGTCTGATCAAGAACGCTGTCTACTTGCATCACGAGCGCCCGGACGGCTTGGGTTATCCACGTGGTCTGACGTTTGAAAACATTCCGTTGGAAGCCCGGATTGTAGGGGTATGCGACGCCTTCGATGCAATGACCAGTCATCGCCCTTACCGTGCCGGCATGCCACTGGAGCGCGCGCTGGGCATCGTGAGCGAAGGCTTGGGGCGCCAGTTCGACCCAAATTTTGGCCGTTTGCTGATCGAACTTGGCGAAACAGGCCAGCTCGATCATATCCGCGGCCATAGCGACGATGGCATTCCATTGCTATCTTGCCCGATGTGTGGGCCGACCCTTGCGATCAGGCGGGAGCAATTACCGGGTGAGCATGTCTACTGCCGAAATTGTGGTGGTGAATTTGTGCTGGTGGATGACGAGCGTGCGCTCTCGGCCGAGCCTACAGGGCGCTGTGGTACCCCGACCGACCTGCAAACGGTTGTCGACGAAGTGCTAATCGCGCGTTCGGTAGAAACTGCGGTGCGCGCCATGCCCGCGCGAGAACTCATGCAGCGGCAACTCTCAGCCGCCCGGGTGTGACGGTGCGTCCTCTACTCAAGGCCGCCATGCGGCCGCGCATCGTGCGCAATGCGCTGGAAGTCGCTTTGCTGGTCGGCGCAGTGCTCAATCTGGTTAACCAGGGCGGACGCATCCTGGACGGCAGCCCTGTATCTTGGCTGCAGGTGATAATGAACTTCTGCGTGCCCTATTGTGTTTCTACCTAATAGTGCGGCCAAGAACGAAATCGAGAAGAGACCGTGAATGAACCATGAAATCAGCCAACCCGCGTCGCTGGCTTGGGACGCCTTACATGACACTTCCTTTATCGAGGACTTGCGCCGGCAGATGCTCAAATTCGCTATCTTGCAACTGGGGGATCGCCACGCGGCAGAAGACGCGGTGCAAGAGGCACTGATCGGTGCGCTGAAGAACGCCGGCTCGTTCGGTGGCAGAGCGGCGCTCAAGACCTGGGTACTGGCGATTCTGAAAAACAAGATCGCCGACATCCTGCGGCGCAATCAGCGCCTGGTCGATGCCAGCAGTTTGCTCCGGGAGGAGGAAGAGGGGGAGGACTTCACCTCGTTGTTCGATCGCAAGGGCTTCTGGCAGCCGGATGAGCGCCCGATCCCGTGGAGTGACCCAGTGGCATCGTTTCATCAGAAGCAGTTCTGGCAGATGTTCGAAGCCTGCCTCGAGCGGCTGCCGCCGCAACAGGCTCGGGTGTTTATGATGCGCGAAGTCGTCGAGCTGGAAAAAGAGGAAATCTGCCAAGCCGTGGGCATCACCGTTAGCAATTTGTTCGTGATGCTGCACCGGGCGCGCTTGCGCTTGCGCGAATGCCTGGAAAACAACTGGTTCGCTCAGGGAGCCCAATGATGTTGAACTGCTTCAATGCCACGCGCTTGCTTTCCGAATCGCTGGAACGCCATCTGGCCATCAAGGAACGGATGGCACTCAACATGCATACGATGATGTGTTCCGGCTGCCGCAACTTCGGCAAGCAGATGCAGATGCTGCGGCTGATCGCCAAAACCTATGCGCACAAGCCGGACGAAGGCGAGTCGGCGCCAAGCGTTCCACCGCAGGATGTGTAGCATTCACCGCCCAGCTTGCATGGCCATGCAAGGTTTTGAGCTGGATCACGGTCTTTCTGTGATGCCGAGCTATGAAGGTATCAGGTGAATGGAGTAGGAATAGGAGGTTGTGATGATGTCCTGGGGCTGTGGCGCAAGTTGGGGAATGGGATTCGGCTGGATCTTCATGATCCTGTTCTGGGGTCTTGCCGTGTTCGGCATCATCGCGCTGATCTGGCTGCTGGCCGGCCGCGGACTTCGACGGGGCTCAGCGCTTGAAATCTTGCAGAAACGCTATGCGCGCGGGGAAATCAATCAGGAAGAATACGAGCAAAAGCGCCGAGAGCTGCAAGAATAACCATCCCGACCGAGGGGCTGGCGTGGCGTGTGGGCCGGCTTATCCGAGACGACTGGCTTAGGCTGGCGGCTGCCGGTTTGCCCACCACCAAGTCGCAATAGGCACAATGACCCACTGCAGCAGCGGTGCCAGCCCCACTTCGATCACGGGCAATACCGGCATCCATGCGGAATACGCCCAACTCCCGCGGGCCAAATTGACTCGCTCGCTCAGCAGCGAATAGGTAACCGCGAGAACAACCGTTATCACATTGAGCTTTATCCTCGGCCAGTTGACGGGCTCACCGGCGCCGCTCAGGATCATGGAGAGGATCAAGGCCGTCGCTCCGATCATGACATCGCCCACGGTGCAATGCGCGACCGCAATAGCGATCCACCCCACGTGCGGCTCTGCCCACAGTGTGTAAAACGGCAACTGCACGATCTCCCAAACCAGACTGCAGAGCGCCAGACGCGGGAGATACCTGCGCAGAATAAATGACCAGGATTCGGGGTGCGCGTACCAGTTCATGGCAGTCTCTCCAGCGACTAAACGAAACGGTCAGTAGTCGCGCACCCCAACCCCTTTCTTACACCCTGATTTCCAGAATCGTCCTGCCAGCAAAATCGCCAAAGCTCGCGCGCACTGATGTAAGAGCCTAGCCCTCCCGCACGACTACGGTTCATTGCTTGTCGATCAAGAGACAGGTGAATGAATACTACGAAGCCTACGATGCAACCGGTCAGAACCATCATTTTCGCCAAAGCCCCGCGCCCCGGGCTTGCCAAAACCCGCCTGATCCCGGCACTCAATGCGGAGGGCGCCGCCAACTTGGCGCGGCGCATGCTCGATAGCACAGTGGATAGCGCGCTGGCAGCCGAACTGGGGCCGGTCGAGCTGCGGGTGACACCTGCTATCGACACCCCGGAGTGGCATGGTGTCACCCTGCCCAGCGCGGTTGCGATATGGGAGCAAGGAGCCGGGGACCTGGGCGCTCGCCTTGCACGGGCCGCAGCGCAGGCCGTCGTGCGCGGCGAGACAGTGCTGCTGATCGGCACCGATTGCGTGGAAATGAGCGCGGCGTTGCTGCGCGAAGCGGTCGCTGCGCTGCGCCGGCACGACGCGGTGCTGTATCCCACCGTCGACGGCGGCTACGCCTTGCTCGGGCTCAACCGCTATCACCCGCTGCTGTTCTCCGACATTGCCTGGAGTACCGATACCGTCGCGTTCGATACCACTTGCCGCATCGCGAGGCTGGGTTGGTCGCTGCATCAAGGCTCCATGCTGCACGACGTCGACGAACCGGCGGATCTGTGGCGACTGCCCGCCGCTTGGGTGCCGCGGGTGGAATCATCACGACCTCGGTGTAAGCAAACCGCGCCGGGTGGCGACCAAGGTGCATACCCGTCCGATTCCAAGGGAAGTTGAGTCATGCACGATATCGTCAAAGATTACTACGGCCACCAGTTGCAACACTCCGACGACCTGAAAACTTCCGCCTGTTGTGACCCCTCGCTAACGCCCGCATGGCTGAAGCCGCTCCTGGCCAGGGTCCATTCCGAAGTGACCGCCCGCTACTACGGCTGCGGCCTGGTGTGCCCGCCGCTGCTGGAAGGCTGCCGCGTGCTCGATCTGGGCTGTGGCGCCGGGCGCGATGTCTATGCGCTGGCGCAGCTTGTGGGCGAACACGGTCACGTGCTCGGGGTGGACATGACCGAAGAACAGCTCGCCGTCGCCGAACGCCACCATGCCTACCACAGCGAGCTGTTCGGCTTCGACAATGTGTCATTTGCACAAGGCTACATCGAGAGTCTCGACGAGATCGGACTTGCGAGCGCCAGCTTCGACGTGATCGTCTCGAACTGCGTGGTCAACCTGTCGCTGGACAAGCAGGCGGTGCTGCGCGAAGTCTATCGGCTACTGAAACCGGGCGGGGAATTCTATTTCTCCGACGTCTACGCCGACCGGCGTGTGCCCGAGTTGGTGCGCAACGACCCGGTGCTGTACGGCGAATGCCTGGGCGGGGCGCTGTACTGGAACGACTTTCTCCGGCTGGCCCAGCGTCACGGCTTTGCCGACCCGCGCCTGGTGACGGACCGTCCGCTGGTGATTGGCGATGCGCAACTGGCCGAAAAAGCAGGAAACATCCGCTTTTATTCGGCCACCTACCGCCTGTTCAAGCTGGACGGACTGGAAAACGCCTGCGAGGACTACGGGCAGGCGGTGATCTATCGCGGCACGGTGCCTCACCACCCGCACCGCTTCATGCTCGACAAGCATCACGACATCGAGGCTGGTCGCGTGTTCCCCGTGTGCGGCAATACTTGGCACATGCTGCACGACAGCCGCTTCAGCCCGCACTTCGACTTCATCGGCGACTTCACGCAGCACTACGGCCTGTTCGAAGGATGCGGGAGCACTCTGCCATTCAGCCGGGAGTCCGCGCCCGTCAGCAGCGCGTGCTGCTGAACTGGCCGCGCCTTAGCGGCCAAAGGAAGATGAAATGGAATACCTGTTGATAGGCGCCGCCTTGTTCGTGGCTTTCAGCAACGGCGCCAACGACAACTTCAAGGGGTTTGCCACCGTTTGGGGCTCGGATACCTTGAGTTATCGTAGCGCGCTCATTCTCGCCACCGTGGCCACTGTGGCCGGCAGCGCAGTGTCGCTGCTGCTGGCCGACACTCTGGTACAGCAGTTCTCCGGTAAGGGACTGGTGCCTGAAGCCGTCGCCAGCGCACCGCTGTTCCTCGCGAGTGTCGGCGCCGGCACTGCATTGACGGTATTCATCGCCACCCGAGCCGGCTTGCCGATATCCACGACCCATGCGCTGATCGGCGGCTTGATCGGAGCGGCGCTCGGCAAGCACGGCAGTGAGATCCACTACGCCAAACTGGCAGGCAGTTTCTTGTTGCCGCTGGTGACGAGCCCGCTGATCGCCGCCGCGCTCGGCTTGGTGATCTATCCCTTGGCGCGCCGGCGAGCGATGCAGAACCACTGCGCGTGCGTGCTGCCGCCCGTTGCGCTGGCGGAGCCGGCGGAAAACAGCGCCGTGCTGATGCAAGCCGCCGCACCGGGTCTCATCATCGCGCCGCAAGTGCTGTGCGACACGCTGCCACAGCCGATAGCGCGCTTTTCGCTCCGCCGTCTGGCCGATCAGGTGCATACCCTGTCCGGCGCGCTGATCTGTTTCGCCCGCGGAGTAAATGACACGCCAAAGCTGGCCGCCTTGCTGCTGGCCTCGCATCTGTTCCAGGCATCGGTCTCCGTGCTGGCGATCGCCGCGATCATGGCGGCCGGCGGGCTGCTCTACGCCCGTCGGGTTGCCGTCACGATGAGCCAGCGTGTGACGCGGATGGATAGCGCGCAGGGCCTGACCGCTAACCTGATCACCGCGGCCTTGGTGCTGCTTGCCAGCATGCTCGGCCTGCCGGTGTCCACCACCCATGTCGCAGTCGGCGCGATCGCGGGCGTCGGCATGGGCGCTCGCAGCATCGATTGGTCGACGGTGAGCAACATCGTACTGTCCTGGTTCGCCACCCTGCCGTTGGCCGCCGTGCTCGCTTGGCTGGCAACGCTGGCCGTGCACACGCTGTAACACAGAACAAAGAGAGGAGCACACCGATGCATGCCACCCTGCCACTGCTGCAGAAAACTGACTTTCCCGCCATCCGCCGCACCACGCTCGACACCTTGCAGGTCAACCTGGGCTACAAGTGCAACCAGACCTGCGTGCACTGCCACGTGAACGCCGGCCCGAACCGCACCGAAATGATGAACCGGGACACGGTGGAACTGGTGCTGGCCGTGCTCAAAGCGCGCCGGCTGACCACGCTCGACCTGACCGGCGGCGCACCGGAGCTCAATCCGCATTTCCGTGATTTGGTACTCCACGCGCGCGCGCTCGGGGTCAAGGTGATCGACCGCTGCAACCTGACCATCCTGTTCGAGCCGGGCCAAGAGGGACTGGCGGAGTGCTTGGCGCGCGAGCAGGTAGAGGTGGTCGCATCGTTACCTTGTTATGAAAAGGCCAACGTCGACCGCCAACGCGGCAACGGCGTGTTCGACAAAAGCATCGAGGCGTTGAAGCAACTCAATGCGCTTGGCTATGGCCAGAACGACAGTGGACTCTTTCTCAACCTCGTCTTTAATCCGCAAGGCCCGGTACTGCCACCGGATCAAACGAAACTACAAGCGTCTTATCAGCATGAACTATTGGAACACTTTGGCATCATCTTCAACCAACTGTTCGTTCTCGCCAACATGCCGATCCAGCGCTTTGGCAGCACTGTGATTTCCAAGGGGCAATTCGCCGGCTACATGCAGTTGCTGCGCGACAACTACAGCCCGGCCAACCTGAACCAAGTGATGTGCCGGCACCTGATCAGCGTGGATTGGCAGGGATTCCTGTACGACTGCGACTTCAACCAGATGCTGCACTTGCCAATGCGTTGGCATGGTGTGGACCGTCCTCACCTAGTCGACCTGCTTGAGCATGACATGGTCGGCCAGCCGATCGTGGTGGCTGATCATTGCTATGGCTGTACGGCAGGGCAAGGGAGCAGCTGTGGCGGCGCCCTGGGCGCCCAGGAGAACTTTAGATGAGGCCTCCCAAGCTCGCGCTTTTGACCCTGGTACTAGCCTTGCTGGCCGCATTCTGGTGGCTTGGCCTCGGCCGCTATTTGAGCCTTGATTACCTCAAAATCAGCTTGGCCGCATTCAGGGCATTTTACAGTCTGCACCCTTTGCTGACTCCGCTACTGTATTTTGCACTCTATGTGGTCGTCACTGGGTTTTCCTTGCCCGGTGCCGCCGTATTGACCCTCGCCGGGGGCGCCCTGTTTGGGCTGGCGAAGGGCACGCTGTTGGTCTCGTTTGCGTCGAGCGTTGGCGCCTTGCTGGCATTTTGGCTTTCTCGCTACTTATTTCAGGAGAGCGTGCGTCAGCATTTTGGCACCAAGCTAGCAGTGGTCGAGCAGGGTTTTGAGCGGGAAGGACCGTTCTACCTGTTTGCCTTGCGACTGGTGCCACTGTTTCCCTTTTTTCTGATCAACTTGGTAACCGGCTTGCTGCCGATCCGCGCCGGGACGTTTTATTGGGTGAGCCAACTCGGGATGCTGCCGGGAACGCTGGCGTACGTGAATGCCGGTACCCAGTTGGGGGAACTCTCTAGTGTGCGCGGCATCCTGGCACCTGGCGTCCTGTTGTCCTTTGCTCTGCTGGGCGTTTTTCCCTTGCTCGCTCGCAAGATACTGTCCTGGTTCCGGCAGCAGCATGTCTACCGCAAATGGAACAAACCGCACCGATTCGACCGTAACTTGATTGTGATTGGCGGGGGAGCCGCCGGTCTGGTTTCCGCTTATATCGGGGCGGCGACCAAGGCCAAGGTGACGTTGATTGAAGGTCACAAGATGGGTGGAGACTGCCTGAATTATGGCTGTGTACCGTCCAAGGCATTGATCCGCTCCGCCAAGTTTCTGCACCAATGCCGGGAGGCCAGCGCGCTGGGCATTCACTCGGTCGATGCGAAATTCGACTTTGCAGAGGTAATGGCCCGTGTCACGCGGGTCATCAAAACAGTGGAACCGCACGACTCGGCCGAACGTTACCGGCAACTGGGTGTCGAGGTCATTCACGGCTATGCAAACATTACTTCGCCATGGCAGGTTGAAGTCAACGGCCGCACACTCACCAGCCGCGCGATCGTACTTGCCACCGGTTCGCGCCCTGTCGTTCCGTCGATACCAGGGTTGCAGGAAGCCGGATTTCTGACATCGGAAAGCTTGTGGTCGTTGACCGAACTGCCAAAGCGATTGGTCGTGCTCGGCGGTGGGCCGATCGGTTGCGAACTGGCGCAGGCTTTTGCCCGTTTTGGCAGCCAAGTGACGCAGGTCGTAAAGGAGGCCCGTCTGCTGAAACGTGAGGATGAAGAGGTCTCGCACTTCGCACGCGCGGCGCTCGAACGCGATGGGGTGACGGTTCTGACCGACCATCAGACGTTGCGGGTCGAATGCACTGGCAACCATAAACGGTTGTGGCTACGTCATGAAGGCAATGAAGTCTCGGTCGAATTCGACTCAGTTCTATGTGCGGTTGGCCGACAAGCCCGAACCGAGGGTTTCGGCCTTGAGGAGCTGGGCATCCCGCTGACCGAGCGAAAGACAATAGAAACCGACGCCTATTTGCAGACTCTGTATCCCAATATTTACGCCTGTGGCGATGTAGCCGGACCTTACCAATTCACCCATACCGCCGCCCATCAAGCCTGGTATGCAAGCATCAATGCCCTGTTCGGACGTTTTAAACGCTTCAAGGTCGACTATTCGGCGATACCTTGGGTCACATTCACCGACCCAGAGATTGCCCGAGTCGGGTTATCTGAGCAGGAGGCGCGCGAGCAAGGCATTGCTTACGAAGTGACGCGCTACCGCATCGAGGACCTGGACCGGGCGATTGCGGATGAAACTGCAGCAGGCTTCATCAAAGTACTGACACCGCCCGGCAAGGACCGCATTCTCGGTGTGGCCATCGTCAGTGCTCAGGCCGGCGAGCTGCTCGCCGAATTCGTCCTGGCGATGCAGCATGGACTGGGGCTGAACAAGATCCTCGGCACGATTCATCCCTATCCGACCTTGGTCGAAGCCAATAAACATACAGCCGGCGAATGGCGGCGGACACACGTTCCGCAGCGACTACTGGCCTGGGTAGCACATTACCATGCCTGGCAGAGGGGAACATGAAACGGCTATCGATCATCGTTCCCACCCTGAATGAGGCCGAACGGATCGAGCATACGTTGTCGGCACTGCAGGAACTGCGCCTTCACGGTGCGGAGGTCATCGTGGTCGATGGCGGGAGCCGTGACGACACCGTATCGCTCGCTGCGCCATGGGTGGATCGGCTGCTGCACTCATCCCATGGCCGGGCGAACCAAATGAATGCCGGCGCAGCTGCGGCGAGTGGTGACGTGCTGCTGTTTCTGCATGCCGATACGTTGTTGCCGCATAGGGCAGATCGGCTGATTTTGGGACCGCTGACCAAGAGTGGTCGGGTATGGGGGCGCTTCGACGTGGAGATTACCGGCCAGCCAAGAATGCTGATGCTCATCGCACACATGATGAACTGGCGTTCACGGCTAACAGGTATCGCGACTGGTGACCAGGCGATATTTGTTAGCCATGAAGCATTTGCTATGGTAGGCGGCTTCCCAAATCAGCCGCTAATGGAAGATATCGCGGTATCAGTCCTCCTCAAGCGCGTATCACCCCCTTTGTGTCTGCAGTCGACTGTGGCTACCTCGGGGCGACATTGGGAAGCACGAGGCATTTGGCGCACTATTTTGCTGATGTGGTCACTGAGGTTAGCCTATTTCCTGGGAGTGCAGCCGGATGTGCTGGCTCGTTGTTATCGCTGAGGAAGGGCCACAACTGTACGGTATCTGAGGGTCGAAAGGGATTTACGCATGGAAAATAGCTTGAGACCATGTTCGGTTGGCGTGCCCACCCGCACCTTGGACCATTCCATGTGGCGTGTACTGTACTGTACTGTACTGTACTGATCTTTGCCGGCTTCTGGCTGCTGGCAGCATCTTGGCGCGTGCTCTTCGCGGCACAGACCAACCCCACGCTGGCCGTGACCGGGCCAAATGCCCACATACGCCTTCCTCAATACGCCACGGCCTACCTGCTCCCGCCCTCGGTGGAGGAGTGGTTGCCGGAGGATCACCTGGCCCGCTTCATCGTGGAAGTGGTGGACGGGCTGGATGTGAGCCGCTTGGAGAAGGCCTACCGGGGAGGAGGTAGCGCGGCCTACCATCCGGCGCTGCTGCTGTCGCTGCTGGTCTGAAGTACGCCCTGCATCGTGAGCGCTCTAAAGTACCACTACCCGGTTATAGACATTACTCCACTTCGGATGCGAATTCGCCGAGCTCGTGGCCAGCATTCGGTGAACCTTGCCAATTCAACCACCAGCGTACAGCCCTCGGCAGTGAGCGTTCCGCTCTCCGGTCCATGATGGCTCGCATTCTGACCCAGGCCCGCAAGATTTTGTAATGCCGAGGCGGTGATCGTCGACTAATCAGCAAGGGGACACCGTCAACAGAGCGTGCTGTCGGGGCGCTCGACCAGAAACGACTTTGTAGGAGAACATCATGAACAGTAAGCTAATCATCCTCGGTCTGCTCACGTTGGCAGAACTAGCCGCGGCGGGCGGTGGCTTGGCGGCCGTGCCCATCGACCCGCACCAGCGGGCACGTGAGGCGATTGTCCCGCCGATCGCGTATGCCCCTGCACCGCGAGGCGTGATGGGCCGCATGGGCGAATTCAACGACATGGTGGACGCACACAAGCGGGCGCGCAATACGATTCGCGATGACCTCTGGCCGACGTCTTCAGCGCAGCATGGTGGCAGCTCGGTGGACCTGAGCGTCGGTCAGACTGACCCGCACCGTCACGTCCGTTCCCTGATTCTCGGCCATGACGACTGACACGGCTGGAAGAGTACCCAGCTAAGCTAGCGCTGGCGGTCGCGCCAACAGCGAGCGCAAGACTCGGCTCCAACCCCGCGACGAGATTAATGAGAAACTGTCCCGTAAGAGATCCCGTCACGGGGCGTTTACTCGAAACGTCCACCAGCCCTTGTTTGGAACAGACGTCGGCAGCTGATGGCACCAGCACTCTCATCGCTTTACCATTGTGGCTACGAAGTTGCCCGGTTATGAAGGCCGGGCTTTTCCTATGTGGATGACCCGATCTCTCGGTAGCTATACTCCCTCACGGAGCACAGACCGGATGCACCGCCTAACTCACGATATTGAGGGGAGATGGCAGCAAGCGTCGGCATATCCAGCTGGTTTAAGCCTTGGTTGCACTTAAAAATGGCTCACTGTCAGGTCGTGCTGAGTCAGCTTGTTAATCAGGTAACAAATTGTTCGGAGAAAGCCTGATCAGGCTTTCTCTCATGACTGCAGATCCCGCATCTTCTGCTCGTATTCTTCGCGGTCTATTTCGCCGCGCGCATAGCGTTCCTGCACGATCTCCAACGGTGTTTTGTGACGTGCTTCCTGATTACGGCCCGACTGCGATAACAGCCAGCGGATCAAGGCTGCCACTCCAAGAATGATCAGCAGCCAGAACAGAATCATGAATACGACGCCGAGGCCCATACCCCACCAGCCGAATTCACCCCAGTTGCCCATCATGCTATATCACCCTCCGGAGTTGTCTTTTCAGGGATGACTTTGGGGCTGTTAGCGCCGCTCCATTTCTCAGCCAACCTCGCGTGCCGCCTAGTAGTGGAAAGGCGTTTTCATCGTCCCGAGCGCAAAATGGTTCAAGGGCAATGGGTTTGTTCTGCTCGCTCATGCTATTCTCTTTGAAAGGGTTTCAGTCATACGCATTGCCGAGATCACCCCCGACAGCAAGGTCAGCGCCGCCACAAGCCACATGGCCGACGCTAGGCCGAACAGATCCGCGGTGATACCGGCCAACAGGGCTCCGACCGCGTAGCCAAGGTCACGCCATAGCCGGTAAACCCCAATTGCAGAAGCACGCCAGGAGGGGTGGGCCACGTCACTAATCGCGGCAAGCAAAGTCGGATAGACCATCGCCGTTCCGAGGCCGAGCAATACCGCGGCCAACCCGAAGGTCAAGAAATCCGCCGTCAGTGCGGTAACGGCGATACCCCCTGCCTGCAGCCACATCCCCCACACGATCAGCCACTTGCGACCGATTCTATCCGACAGGGCACCGGTGAATATCTGCGAAGCGCCCCAGGTGGCCGGATAGATCGCAGCAAGGATGCCGATTTGCGCCAGCGTCATGCCAGCAGCGGCGAAGACCAGCGGAAACAGACCCCAGGCCATGCCGTCGTTCAGGTTGTTGACGAGTCCTGCCTGGCTGACGCTGGAGAGATTGCGGTCGGTCAACGAGGTGCGGCGGAAAATTTCGCCTTGCGTGAGGTTATCCTCACCTGTCACCAGATGGGGTGCACGCAGTTCGTGCGCCACGTAATGCCGGGTTTCACGAACCGCGAATGAAGACAGCAGCAGGCCGGCAGCGACGTAGACGACTCCCAGGTAGAACGGCTCCGGCCTGAGTCCGAAACGCGCCGCGAACCAGCCGGTGGCCAGCGCGCTGCCCGCTA
>JACPUY010000354.1 GCA_016192025.1 Pseudogulbenkiania sp.
AGCGCGTGGTGCAACACGGGCTGGCCCCGGCCCACATGCTGCATTTCGCCATCCCCCTCTCCATGCCGAACGCCGCCTCGCTGCAGGGCTGTCCGGTCAACGGCGACTCGATCATGACCCTGCGCGGCAACGAGGAATTCGTCTTCCACCTGCCGCCCAACGTCGATTCAATCCAGGTCTCCATCAGCAACGAAGACATCGAAACCCTGGCGCCCCAGTTCGCCGAGCGACTCTCCCGCTCGCGCAGCCGACAGCCGGTCATCCAGTTGCGCTCGGGACACCTGGCCAGCGTGCGGGATACCCTACTCGATGCCTTCGAACAGGTGGTGCAAAACCCGGACCTGCTGGAGTTCGCCGGCACCCAGAAGCTGATCAAGCACCAGTTCGTCTCCTTGCTGCTCGAGCTGTTGAACGATGTGACGCCGGATGAACGCCACAACCTCACCTATGCCACCCATAGCGACATCGTCAAACGCAGCCAGGCCATCGTGCTGGCGAGCCCCGACGAGCCGGTGACGGTGCTCGAGCTGTGCCAGAAGCTGCGCGTGAGCCGCCGCACCCTGCAAAACAGCTTCCAGCTGATCGCCGATACCACCCCGGTCGACTACCTGCGCTCGATCCGCCTCAACGCCGTGCGCCGCATGCTGCAATCCGGCTCGCCTTCCAGCGGCTGCATCCGAGAGGCCGCCGGCTACTGGGGCTTCTACCACTTAGGTCACTTCTCGCGCGATTACCGCCGGCTGTTCGACGAACTGCCGTCGGAAACCCGGGCACGCCGGATATCGTCGTAGGACGATAGCAAGATCGCTAGGCGGGTCACCGCCAGGAGCGCACATTCGCCCATCCTCAAACGGTATCGCTGATCCGGCTTTACCCGTTCAAGAATCAGCCGGGAAGCAATCGAGTGGGTTGCCGGGAGAGGCTTGCATCCCTCCCTGTTTGCCCCATAATGACCATGTGCAGCACATGAACACTTGGAGGTAAAGATGGCAACCGCAACCGAACGAATCCCGGTGCTCGTCACCCCTCAGGAAAAGAGCCGTATTGCCGCCATGGCCAAAGCGGCGGGCTTGTCGATGGGGGAGTATCTGCGCCGAGCCGCCGACTCCTACGCACCGTCCGAAGACGAAGCGATCCTGGAAGGCATGATCGAACAGATGGCGAAGACCACGGCACAAGCCAGTGCGGCCATCGATGATGCCTTGGCCTATGTCGAAGCATCGAATCGGCGCATCGCGGCGCTGGAGGCGCAAGCCCAGAAGAAGGCCGCGTAATGGGTGTAGCAGACAAGATGTGGGACGCCATCACCACCGTCATCAAGATGAACGACAAGGTGGAGCGCATGGCATCCGCCATGAAGACCCAGCAGGAAAAGATCGAAAACCTGACAGAACGGCTTATCCGGCTGGAAACCATGCTGGAAATCGCCTTGGTGCAGCAAAGGGGGAGAGTCCCGCCTCAAGCCAGCCTGGAAGACAAGTCATAAGGCATTGCACTGACCCGCACCCGCCTCATAGCAGCCTCTCTAGCCACAACCGGCCTGGCCAGGCCGGAGGCCCTGCCTCACCGCGCTGACACGAGCAGGACATGCGCCGTGCTTCCCTGCCATTTGCGCTCAATCTCCGCCCGCTCCGGCGTGTGCAGGAAACCGTGCAGGAACTCGTCGATCTTGCCCAAGAGCCGCTGGTTTTCCGGCGTCGCAGCCACGCCCACGCAGTAATGCCACGCTTGCCCTGCCAGGTTGTCCGGCAGGATGTCGATCCTGCCGCGCCAGCGGCTGCCCGCTCCGGTCGCGGCCCAGTGAAAGATCGGGCGCTCGACCGCAAAGGCATCGACGACTCCGTCGGCCACGCTGTCGTGGATGCGCCCCTGTTCCGAATAGGCGATCAGATTGGCCAGCATCACCGAGCCGCCTTGGTGTTGATCAGGGCCACCGCTTCGCCCAGTTCCCGGCGGATGTCGCCGGCCACGCGCTCCACCTCGGCCGCCAGTGCCCGCCGCAAATCCTCGGCGATCCCGGCGCTCTGCACCACCTGCCCGGACGACTGAGCCAGCGCCCGGCGCATGCGTTCGCTGCGCTCGTCGATCTCCGCCGCCAGCTGAGCCTGGGTGTCCAGGCCGCGCGCCATGCCCAGTTGCATGAACTGCACGGTTTGCAGCAACCGCGCGAGCAGACGGTTCTCGTCCTGTTCCACGGCATCGGCCATCATGACCGGCGCTACCACCCCTACCGGGGCGCTCTCACCCAGACTGTTCGTACTGGCTTTACCGCCAAAAAAACGCTGCAGCACCATTTCCTCCATCGTCACTGGCTGACCTGCCACCGGTGCGGGCAGGCCTCGGCTACAAGTAACAGATCGTGCCCGCGATCCTTATCCCATTTCGGCAAAGCCTGCCGTCAGCCGGTATTCATATGAGATCGGCCCGAAAAGAAAAAAACTACCAAATGGATTGCCACTTGGTAGTCAAAGGTCTTCAACCACAGAGAAATCATTGACTGCAGGACGAATCAGGCAAGAGGGGCGACGGCGTGGCCGCCCCCTGACATCAATAGACTAGCGGTTTGGTCGCGGACATGGCATCAACCAAAAGGATGACACGTCACACTGCCGAGCCGGGACGGCCGGCTTGAAAAACAGCCCGCCGGGCAGAAGCCTGACGAGCTGTCGTTTTCCCCTCACCCCGGGCACTGTCTCGCAGGCGATAAGGGATCAGCGGTTCTTTTCGCGATACTCGCTCGGGGTCTTCTCGGCGTAGCGCTGGAAGAAGCGCGAGAAATACGCCGGGTCCTTGAAGCCCAGGTGGTAGGCGATTTCGTTGACCGAGGAGGCCGAGAAGATCAGCAGGCGCTTGGCCTCCTGCAGCAGCCGGTCGTGGATCAGCTTCTTCGACGGCAGGTTGGCCATGCGCCGGCAGATGTCGTTGAGGCGCGCCTCGGTGACGCCGATCAGCTCGGCGTAGCGCCACAGCGCCCAGTGGTCCTTGTAGTGCGCCTCCACCAGGGCGTTGAAGCGATGGTAGATGTGCAAGTCCTCGCGCCGGTAGTGCTGGTTCTGCTCGGGGTTGGTCGACAGCCGCAGCAGGGCGACCAGTATCAGTTGGGTCAGCGCACGGAGCGCCACTTCCCGGCCCTTGCTCTCGGCCAGGAACTCGTCGCTCAGCAAGCCGATCAAGCGCGGCAGACGTGCGGCCTCCTCTGCCAATTCATCCGGCACCTTGCCCAGCTCCACGCAAAACGGCGTCATCAGGCGCGACTCGGTAAGCGACTTCGGCATGGCTTCCAGCAGCTTCCACACCAGTTCCTGGCGGATGGTCAGCACGTGCCCTTCGGCATCGGCCTCAGTAATGAAGGCATGCGGCACGGTCGGCGGCGTCAGGAAGAACAGCGGCGCGGAGGCAATGTATTGCTGATCTTCCAGATAGAGCCGGATCTGCCCGCTGGCCAGGTAATGCACCTGGAAGAAACGGTCATGCCGGTGCACCGGCATGTTGCGGCCGAAGAATTCGGCCAGCTTGCCGAACGCCTCGTAGTGCACGTCCGACTCTTCATAACGCGTGTCGTAAACCTTGCCGATATCGATATTGGGGATCGGGGTACGCTCGTGAGCCTTCATCGCCTTATCCTGCCCTTCTCAATGCGCTCAGGACAGCCGGTCGTGCTCGAGGATGGCCGCCAACCCGGCCTCGGCACAGGCGATATCCTCGGACTCGGACGCGCCGGAGATGCCGATCGCACCGATACGCTGCCCTTGATACAGGATAGGCAGGCCACCACCGAAGCCGGCAAAGTGCGGCCGGTTCATCAGCCCATGCCGCAAGGCATAAGGTCGATCCGCCAGCCGGGCATCCCAGTACTGGGTCGGCAGGCCGAAACTGACCGCGGTATAGGCCTTGTCGATGGCGATGTCGACCGAGTGTAGCGGAGCCCCCTGGCAGCGCAGGAAAGCCATCAGGGTTCCTCCGTGATCCACCACCGCGGCATTGATCGCCAGGCCGAGACGGCGGGCATGCGCCACGGCAGCAGTGACCGCCAGCTGCGCGGCTTCGGTGGAAATAGAGTGAAACGAATGGGCGATGTTATCCATGAGTGAAGTCCTTGCAGGATTTAATTTTCGACCGGCAGCGGCTGATAATGCACGGCGCGGCGCGCCAGGCACCACACGAGACCCAGCAACACCAGCACCGTTTCGACGGCGAGTGTCGGGGCGAGGCCGAAGCCGGACACCGCCGTGCCGACGATCAGCCCACCGACCGCGTCCATGCCGAAGCGGATGCCGGTATAGGTGGAAATCATGCGCCCGCGCAGCCGGTCGGGCACGCTCGACATCAGCAGCGAGTTGGTCGCCACGTTGGCCATCGAGATGCCGAAACCGAGCGCAAACGTGGCATACAGGCCGAACGGCAAGGAATGCGTCGTTGCCAGCACCAGCATGCCACTGCTCACCGCGCACCAGCCCAGCACCACGTTGCGGCCCAGTTGCCGGCGTGTCTTCTGCAGCGCGACATAGGCGGTGGACACCAGCGCGCCACAACCCGAGGCACCGAGCAGAATACCCAGTGTGCCCACTCCGCCGGCGAACACGCCCTTGGCCAGCACCGGCACCAGCACCACGTAGGACGACGCCGTGACGTTCATCAGCAGGGTCAGCCCAAGCAGCAGCCGCACCGGTTCGCTGCCGCGCGCGAAACGCAGCCCTTCGCCGAAGCCGGCACCGCGGCTGGCGCTGGTGGCGTGGTGCGGAGCCAGCTGCATGCCCTTGAGCGCCCGCGCAATCGCCAGGTAGGAGACGGCGTTGAGCGCGAAACACAGCGCCTCGGAAGTGAGTCCGAGCAGCACGCCGGCCAGCGGCGGCACTACGAAACGCGCGGCGTTGTAGACCACGGCGTTGAGCGCGATGGCGTTGGGCAGGTCCTGCTTGTCGGTGACGATGGCGCCGATCAGGGCGTGTCTCAACGGCGTGTCGAGCGCATTGAGCACGCCGAAACAGCCGGCCAGCAACACGATGTTCCACGGCGCGATCCAGCCGGTCAGCGTCAGCAGAGCCAGCAGCCCGGACTGCAGGAACAGCAGCCATTGCACGCGGATCAAGAGCCAGCGGCGGTCGCAGCGGTCGATCAGCAGCCCGGCCAGCGGCGAGACCACAAGCTGCGGTGCCTGCGACAGAAACGCCACCACGCCGAGCAAGGCCGCCGAGCCGGTCAGGCGGTAGACCAGCCAGCTCAGGGCCACCGATTGCATCCAGGTCCCCATCACCGACACCCCCTGCCCGAGGAAATAGCGCCGGTAATTGGGCTGGCGCAGCGAGCGGAACAGACTGCCGTTTAGCCGCGCCCACAGACCGGCTGGCTGTGGCATTTTTGTCGACTGCCTATCCGATTCACTCACCTAAACCATCCTTTGTACAAAATCCGCTAGTGCAGAGCCTGCTGTCAAACCAAGGCTTTCTTGCTGAAACAGTGTCAATCCGGGCCCCACAATCGTCAGTACTCGGCCATCACGGCCAAGCATATGGCTCCGCCTCAAACACCGGAAAGTACAGTTTTCCCTCAGGAAAATACACCTCATTGCAGCGCATAGTGTGACGCATCCGGGAGCAAGTCGATGCAGCCAGGTTGACAAGCCGGTTGGCGCTGCCCTATAAAGTTAACATGTTAACTAAAAATTTCAAACGGACCGGGCATATCCAGAGCACACCTGCCCTGCCCGGTTACGCATCGCCCAGCGGTGCAGATGAAAGAGGAACGAACATGACGCGAGGCCGAATACTGGTCGACTCCCTTGCCCGCGCCGTCACGCTGCAGGCGGATGGCAAGCTGCAACTGGACAATGGCAACCCGCTGCTGGACGAGCCGCGCTGGCTGGCGCCGGTCTCCGGCACCGTCTACGGCGTGGCGCTGAACCACCGCTCGCTGGTGGAGGCGCTCTCCGCCGCGTTCGAAGACGCGCCATACAAGACCGCCCCCAAGACCCCGGTGCTGTTCATCAAGACCGGCAACACCCAGATCGGCCATGGTACGGCAATCCCCTTTCCGGCCGGCGTCGAGCGCATCCAGGCCGGCGGCGCGCTGGGCGTGGTGATCGGCAAGCGCACCCGCAAGGTGGCGCTGGCCGAGGCGCTGGACTACGTCGAGGGCTACACCGTGGTCAACGAGGTCAGCCTGCCGGAAGACAGCTTCTACCGCCCGGCGGTCAAGGCCAAATGCCGCGACGGCTTCTGCCCGATCGGGCCGTGGGTGGTCGACGCCAAACAGATCGCCCCCGCCGCGCTGGAGATCCGCACCTACGTCAACGACGAGCTGTGCGAAACCAGCAGCACGGCCGATCTGGTACGCGGCGTGGCGCAGCTGATCGCCGAATTGAGCCAGTTCATGACGCTGGAAGCCGGCGATCTGATCATCGCCGGCACCCCGCTGCGCAGCGCGGACCTGAAGCCGGGCGACGTGGTGGCAGTGGAGATCGACGGCATCGGCCGCCTGGAAAACCCTGTGGTTCTTGAAACAGTCATCGCCGAGGAGCTCGCCCAATGAAACACGCCCGCATCCGCTACCAAGGCGACATCCATAACGTGACGGTGAACGACGACCACTCGGTGACGCTGCCGACCGGCGAGGTCCTTGCCGAGCAGCAGGTGGAATGGCTGCCGCCGGTGCACGGCACCGTGTTCGCCCTGGCCATCAACTATGCCGATCATGCCGCCGAGCTGTCGTTCAAGGCGCCGACCGAGCCGCTCGCCTTTCTCAAGTCTCCGTCCACCCTTACCGGCCATAACGCGGTGTCGGTGCGCCCGGACAACGTCGACTACATGCACTACGAGTGCGAGCTGGTGGTGATCATCGGCAAGACAGCCAAGAACGTGAAGCGCGAGCAGGCCATGGACTACGTCGCCGGTTACACCGTGTGCAACGACTACGCCGTGCGCGACTTCCTGGAGAACTACTACCGTCCCAATCTGCGCGTGAAAAACCGTGACACCTTGACCCCGATCGGCCCGTACTGGGTGGACAAGGAAGACGTGGCCGATCCGCACAACCTTACCCTGCGCACCTGGGTCAACGGCGAGCTGCGCCAGGAGGGCAACACCCGCGATCTGGTGTTCGACATTCCCGCGCTGATCGAATACCTGTCCGGCTTCATGACGCTGTCGCCGGGCGACATGATCGCCACCGGCACGCCGGAGGGCCTCTCCGACGTGAAGCCGGGCGACGAAGTAGTGGTCGAGGTGGAAGGCGTTGGCCGGCTAGTAAACAGGATCGTCAGCGAGGCCGAGTACGAAGCCAGCCTCACCCAATAACCACAGCACGTAGGGTGGGTTAGCCCAGCGGGCGTAACCCACCGAGGGCAAGACCCCGGCAATGAGTGGGTCACGCCAATCGTTGAGCGAATCTCTGCGTGCGAATTTTCAATTCGCCCAGCGATAGATTCCCACACAGGCGGCTAACTCACCCTACGGCTACGGCAAAGATTCAGCGGTGCGGCAGCGCCGCACCCTACCCTGAATAAAGGAGCAAGCATGATCAAGCACTGGATCAACGGCCGCGAGGTCGAGAGCAAGGACACCTTCACCAACTACAACCCGGCCACCGGCGAAGCCATCGGTGAAGTGGCCTCGGGCGGTGCCGAC
>JACPUY010000355.1 GCA_016192025.1 Pseudogulbenkiania sp.
GCCCCGCGACTGGCTCAAGGCAGCTATACAGAGACGGAAGACCGGTTCGCAAGCGGTCCTTTGGCCAACCTCGCCATGCCCGCCCCTTTGCCACCCGCGCTCCCCTTCCCGGGGCTATACCTAGACGTATAGCCTGGCGTGTCCGGCGGTGGGACGGGCAGGGGACATGGTGCCGAGGCCTGCCGCAGCCGGCTATGTCACCGCCTGCAAATGCATTAACTTCGGAGGGAGGGGAGCATGAGAACCCAGATTTTTGTGAATCTGCCAGTGAAAAGCCTCGACAATTCGGTGGCGTTTTTCACCGAACTCGGTTTCAGTTTCAACCCGCAATTCACTGATGAAACCGCCACCTGCATGATCGTGTCCGACGACATCTTCGTCATGCTGCTGATTGAAGAGAAGTTCAAGACCTTCACGCCCAAGGAAATCTGCGACGCCAGGAAATACACCGAAGTGCTGGTGTGCCTGTCGGTCGAGAGCCGGGCAAAAGTCGACGAGCTGGTACGCAAGGCCGTCGCCGCCGGCGGGGAGACCTACAACGAACCGCAGGACTACGGCTTCATGTATGGCCACGGCTTCCAGGATCCGGATGGCCACATCTGGGAGCTGATCTACATGGAGCCCGCTGCCGCAAGCCAGGGCTAGCCGTTCAGGCAGGGTGGGGCGGTGTGCGGCGGCAAACCGCTGACGAAACCTGCATAAAAATGCGATGCGGTTATTAAAAAACAAGTTTTTATTATTTTTTATAATATGGATGGTCGTTTATAGTCGGCAAAACCTTAGCCCAGAGCCAGCACCATGCGCGCCGACTACGCCGATTTCGACTTCATCATCCAGCCCGGCTGGAACAACTCCTCCCCCGAGCACTGGCAAAGCCACTGGCAGCAGCGGCTCGGCGCACACCGCGTCGACAACCAGGAGTGGAACTTGCCGCGGCTGGAAGACTGGCGGGCCGGGCTCGACCGTGCCGTCGACGCCTGCCGCCGCCCGGCGGTAGTGATCGCGCACAGCCTCGGCTGCATCACTGTCGCCCACTACGCCCAGCGCCACCCGCACAAGCTGGCCGGTGCGCTGCTGGTGGCACCGGCGGATGTGGAGCGCGCCCGCGCCCCGGCGGCGTTGCTGCCCTTTGCCCCGCTGCCGCAACAGCCGCTGCCGTTTGCCGCGCGCATCGTCGCCAGCGGTACCGATCCGTTCTGCCGGCCGCTGCGCTCGGCCCGCATCGCCAGCCTGTGGCAGGCGCCGCTGGCGTGGCTGCTCGACGCCGGCCACATCAGCGTGGCGTCCGGCCATCGGCAATGGCCGGACGGTCTGGCCGAGCTCAATGCGCTCTTGGACGGTCTCCGCGCCAGGGAGAGCGGCGGGGTGCGGATCCGCAACGCCTGAACGGGCAGCGTTGAGGGCTATCCAACATCTGGCAGGCACGGCTAGCACGGCCGCCATTCCCGCTTCGACCGGCGGCAGACGCTGACGCCGCTCGTTCACTGAGCCAGCGCCACCACTACGCGCTTGTTGCGCGCCCCCTTGCTCTCGATCTTCTTGACGATCACCGCGCCGATCTCGCTGGTGCGCGCCACGTGGGTGCCGCCGCAGGGCTGCAGGTCGACGCCGTCGATCTCAATCAGGCGGATTTCCGGCAGCTCCAGTGGCGGCGTCACCGCCATGGTCTTGATCAGCTCCGGCTGCGCCTTGAGCGCCTCGCCCGAGGTCATCACCACCTTCACCGCGCGGTCCTCGGCGATCAGCCGGTTCAGTTCGCGCTCGATCTCGTCGCGGTCGAGCACCATGCCCTCCGGCAGGTCGAAGTCGAGCCGGCCCGATTCCGTCGTCAGGTTGCCGCCGGTGACGCCGGCCTTGATCACCACCGACAGCAGGTGCAGACAGGTGTGCACGCGCATGTGGCGGTGGCGCCGCGCCCAGTCCAGTTCCAGCGTCACCGGTGTGCCCTCGGCCAGGCTTGGCGCGTCGGCCGCCACCTGGTGCACGATGTCGCGCGTGGCCTTGTCGCGGCGCGTGTCGTGGATGGCCAGCACCGTCCCGTCGGCCGTGGTCAGGGTGGCGCAGTCGCCCGGCTGGCCGCCGCCCAGTGGATAGCACAGCGTCTCTTCCAGCACCACGCCGTGCTCGTCGTGGCGCCGCACCCGGGTCTCCCGCAGGGTCTGGTAGGGGTCGCGGTAGAAGGCTTCCTGCATGATCTCTCCTTGAATTCGAATTTTGTCTGGCACGATAGAGAGTGGGGGCGGGGCGATGCCTTGGCAAGCGACAGTCGCCGGCCATTCAGGCCATACAGTTGCCGGGTCAGGTCAACGTGGCCAGCCAGCGCAGCAACTGCCACGCCGCCATGCCGAGCAGCAGTAGTCCGGCCAGCCGGCTGATCAGCCGCCGCTGCGGGGTACCGAGCCGCTGGCCGAGCCGGCCGGTGAACAGCGCCAGCAGCGCCCACCACAGCGCCGAACCGGCGAACACCCCGCCGACCATGGTCCAGGCGTCACCGGTTGAGATCGTCGAGCGGCTGGCGGCCAGCGCCGCGAACACCCCGCTGAAGGCGACGATGGTCATCGGGTTGGCCAGCGTCAGCGCAAAGGTGGACAGGAACAGCCGCGGCAGCCGCCGGCCGGGCAGTGCGGCGGCACTGGTGGCCGCGGCGCCGCTCTGCAGCGTCCGGTATCCGAGCCAGCCGAGGAACAAGGCGCCGGGCAAGGTGAGCAGCTGCTGCAGGCCGTGCAGATAGGCCGATAGCAGTGCGAGGCCGAAGGCGCCCAGCGCGCCGTACACCCCGTCGGCGCAGGCCGCGCCGAGCCCACTGACGAAGCCCGCCAGCCGCCCGTGCTGCAGCGTGCGCTGGATGCACAACAGGCCGATCGGCCCGACCGGGGCGGCAATCGCCAGTCCCATCAGCAATGCCTGGCCGGCCAGGCTCCAACTCGCTTCCATGCGCTTCTCCCAAACGTGACCCCTGCCGCATAGTGTGCACGTCACGGTGCGCCGCCTACATGGTTAAATGAAGGTGGTTGGCAAGATGCACCTGAAAATCTAAGGTTAAAATCATCACGTTGAGTAAATCATCATGGAGCTTGATCGCAAGAACTGGGCCATCCTCGAGGCCCTGCAGCAGGACGCCCGGCTCACCCTGACCGAGCTGGCGCGGCGCGTGGCGCTATCGGTGCCGGCGATCACCGAACGGGTCAAGCGGCTGGAAGAAGCCGGGGTCATCACCGGCTACCACGCCGACGTGGCGGCGCAGCAGGTCGGCTACGGGCTCTCCGCGCTGATCGGCATCAACTGCGCCCAGCCGTACAAGCACCGGCTGCTGGAGACGCTGCGCGCCGCGCCGGAGGTGCTGGAGTGCAGCCACGTCACCGGCAGCGACTCCTACGTGATCAAGGTGGTGGCGCGCGACACCCACCACCTTGAGGCCTTCATCGGCCGCATCAACCACTTCGGCGAGACGCGCACCTCGATCGTGTTGTCGGTGCCGATTCCCCCGCGTGCGATCCAGCCAAGCGGAACGGATGGCGTCCAAAGCGGTTGAATGCATATGAAATACCTCGTCGCGTTGCCTATCATGAGGTATGGACACGGCAAACGGTGTGGTATGTGACATGACATTTTCCTTGCCGTTTGACCGGTGCCGCAGGGCTGGCCGTCATGCGCAGGGCGGGGGGCGGCAGCGCAACCGGGGAGACGGACGCCATGCCTGCAGACGCATTTTCACACCATTCCGATCCTGACCTGGCCGTCGACGACGAGGAACTGGTCGACTTCCAGCCCGAACCCATCGCCGTCATCAAGCCGGCACTGCCGGCCAAGCCGGCGCGCTGGCGCGTGCTGACGGTGGATGACGACCGCGGCTTCCAGCGTTCGCTGTCGTTCGCTCTGAGCGGCGAACTGGTCGCCGGCCGTGCCATCGAGCACCTGCAGGCCTACAGCATGCACGAGGCGGTCCAGCTGCTGCTCAGGGAGCGCGACATCGCGCTGATCCTGCTCGATGTAGTGATGGAAACGGACGACGCCGGCCTGCGCCTGGTGAAATCGGTGCGCGAGGTACTCGGCAACGCCGAGGTCCGCATCGTGCTGCTCACCGGCCAGCCCGGTGTCGCCCCGATGCCGGAGGTGATCCGCGACTACGACATCAGCGACTACTGGATCAAGTCCGAACTCACGCCGGCCCGTCTGAGCAGCCTGCTCACCGCCAATCTGCGTACCTACGAGCAGCTGCAGTCGGTAGTGCAGGCGCGCCGCGGGCTGCAGATGATCGTCGAGTCCAGCAACCTGCTGTTCGGCGCGCGCAGTCTGCGGGAGTTCTCGGCCCGGGTGCTGAGCGAAGTGGCGGCCTTGCTCGGGCTGGTGCCGGAGGGCGTGCTGTGCGCCCGTTTGCGGCGCGCGGGCGAACCGCTGGTGAACCGCCGCATCGGCATCATCAGCGCGGTGGGAAGCTATGCTTCGCTGACCGACCGCTGGCTGGACGAACTGGACATGCCCGAGATCGTCTGGCCGCTGCAGCAGTGCTTCATCGGCCGGCAGACGCTGACGTTTTCGGGCGGGACCGTGCTGTACTTTCCTCCCTCGGGCGAAGAGGGCGACGATTACGCCGCGCTGGTGGCGGTTCCACGCGAATTGGCGCCGACCGAGCTGGAGCTGCTGCATGTGTTTGCGCTGAACGTGGCCAGCGGCCTGCACAACGTGTCGCTGATGAGTCGGCTGGACAAGATGGCCTACGAAGACGGCCTGACACCGCTGCCCAACCGCAACGCCTTGGTGCGGGCGCTCGACTTTGCCATGGAACCGGTGCAGCGTGCCGGGCGCGGCCTCTTGCTGCTGGACATCGACGGTTTTTCCGGTATCAACATCGCCTTCGGGCCGGGTTACGGCAATGACATCCTGCGCCGACTGGCCATCCGCCTGCGCAACAGCCTCGATGCCTCGGTGTTCATCGCGCGGGTGAGTAAGGACATCTTCGCGCTGCTCGGCCAGACCGAGCGCATCCACCCGGACCTGGTCAGGGCGGTGCTGAACGGTGCCGGCGAAGCGGACGACCCGTTGAAGTTCCTGACGCTGGGTACCGCGCTGGTGCCGCTGGACGCGCTCGGTGGCCGCGGCCAGGACGTGCTGGAGCTGGCCGGGCTGACTCTGAAGCAGGCCAAGCTGCGCGGACACGGCCAGCATGAGGTCTATCATCCCGACCTGGAAAAGGCCGCCGCGGAAAGCTTCCGGCTGCTGGAGCGAATCCGCCAGGCCGTCGACAACGACCGCCTGAGCGTGGAGTTCCAGCCGCAGATCGATCTGCGCAGCGGCAAGGTAAAAGGGATCGAAGCGCTGGCGCGACTGCACGACGAGCACGGCGTGCCGGTCTCGCCCGACGTCTTCATTCCGCTGACCGAGACCACCGGCCTGATCCTCGAAATGGGCGAACGCATCTTCGCGCTGTCCTGCCAGGCTGCCAAGGCGCTGGCCATGGCCGGCTTTGCCACGCTCAAGGTGGCGATCAACCTGTCGGTGGCCCAGCTCATCCGCCCCGAGCAGATGGAGCGGGTGCTGGCCCGGCTCGCCAGCACCGGCATCAATCCGGAACAGCTGGAAGTCGAGGTGACCGAGTCGGTTGCGATGCTGAATTTCGACGCGGTGCGGGCGCAGCTGCAGCGCTTCCAGTTTCTCGGCCTGACCGTCGCCATCGACGATTTCGGCACCGGCTTTTCCTCGCTGGCCTACCTCAGCCAACTGCCGGCGGATCGCCTGAAGATCGACCGCCGTTTCGTCGGAGAGCTGGGGCAGGGCGAGGAGGCGGGGGCGATCGCCGACATGATCATCAAGCTGGCGATCCGGCTCGGCAAGACCGTGGTGGCGGAAGGGGTGGAGACCGAAGCGCAGGCACTCTGGCTACACGCGCACGGCTGCCATTACGCCCAAGGCTATTACTATGCCCGGCCGATGCCGCTGGCGGCGTTGCTGACCTGGCTGGACGAGCGGCGCGCCGCGGAGCGTCCCGTGGCGCCGGTCTAGTGCTGGCGTGGCTGGGGGGCTCCGGTGCGCGTCGCACGAGCTGGCTCACCAGCGCGGGTGGCGGTACCACGGAGAGCGTGGCCAAAACTCGTCGTGGTAATCCAGCCGGTATTCCATGTACGCCGGGTAGTAGCGCTTGAGGAACGGTCCTTCCAGATCCGCTGGGCAGACGTTCTCGTAGCGCTCGCCACGGCGGCCGACAAGCTCGCCGTTGTCCGGCGTGCAGTACTCGCGCAAGCCCTGCTCGCGCGCGGCCAGATAGGCCTGGCGGTCGATGCCGAGGCCGAAGCGGGCGCAGGCTTCGACGTGCTTATCCAGCCGCCACAGGCCGTAGCCGGCGCGGCCATCCTGTCTTCCCAGTTCGGCCGCCGGTTTGCTGCGGCATTCCTGCTCGTTCAGCGTGGCGCAACCGGCGAGCAGGAGGGCCAGCGCGATCATGAGGGAATGGGGCATGCTGTTCTCCAGTCCGGCCGGTTTCAGCGCGTCTTGCCTTGGCCTCGCTCAGCCGCCGCTGGCCGCCACTTCCGTTTCGGAGTCGTCGTACCATTGCTGCATCGCCGGCAGCTCCAGGATGTGGTCGGCGTAGGTCTGCGCGCGCGGCGGCAACTCCACGCCGTAGCTGACGAAGCGCGTCACCACCGGGGCGTACATGGCGTCGGCGATGGTGAAGTGGCCGAACAGGAACGGCCCGTTGTCCTGGTGGTGGTGCAGCAGCTCTTCCCACATCTCGACGATGCGGCGGATGTCGGTCTCTGCCGCTTCGGGAACGACGAAATCGTCGTGGCGGGAGACGATGTCCATCGGCAGGTGCTGGCGCAAGGCGGTGAAGCCGGAGTGCATCTCGGCCGCCACCGCACGCGCCAGCGCGCGCTCGGCACTATCCTCCGGCCACAGCCGTGCAGCAGGGAAGCACTCGGCCAGGTATTCGCAGATCGCCAGCGAGTCCCACACCCGCACTTTCCCGTCGAACAGCACCGGCACCTTGCCGGCCGGACTCACCGCCAGGATGCGGCTCTTGGTATCCGGCTGGTCCAACGCGATCAGCTGCTCGTTGAACGGTTCGTCCAACATCTTCAGCACCAACCAGGGGCGCAGCGACCAGGACGAGTAATTCTTGTTGCCGATGACCAGGGTGAACATGGGGATCTCTTTCATGACGGGAGCACTCCTCATTGTGGAAACAAAAACGCCCTGCGGCAAGGCAGGGCGTTGTTGGGCGTCAGGGCTGGTGAAAGAAATCGTCGCAGGCATCCCCTGGCCGGTGCGAGAGGCACCGCCGTACCAGCGGTACGGCGAGCATCATGGTGCCGGGATGGGGGTGTGCAGCAGATTTATTCACAATGCTCTCAGGCCACTTCGTCGATCCAGGCCTGCTGGATCGCTTCCAGCACCTTCTCGCCGCCGCGCTGGTGGTCGTCGTCGAACTCCGGCAGCTCGACCACCCAGTTGTGCAGGTCGGTGAAGCGGATGGCGGTCGGGTCCACCTCGGGGTGGGCGTCGGCCAGTTCGATGGCGATGTCGTGGATGTCGGTCCATTTCATGGTTCGGCTCTCCTCAGTGGTTCTCGCGGGCCAGGTTGATGGTATAGCGCGGGATCTCCACCACCAGGTCCTCGTCGCTGACGATGGCCTGGCAGGACAGGCGCGAGTTGGCTTCCAGCCCCCAGGCCTTGTCCAGCATGTCTTCTTCCAGCTCGTCGGCCTCGTTCAGCGAGCTCATGCCCTCGCGCACCACCACGTGGCAGGTGGTGCAGGCACAGGACATTTCGCAGGCGTGCTCGATCTCGATGTGGTTCTCGAGCAGCGCTTCGCAAATGCTCTTGCCGCGCTCTACGTCCTCGATCACGGCGCCTTCCGGGCACAGTTCGACGTGGGGCAGCACGATGATTCTTGGCATGGGGTAATCCTTACAATTCGGCGATGTTGTGACCCTTGAGCGCGCGCTGCACGTTGCGGTCCATGCGGCGGGCGGCAAAGGTTTCGGTGAGACGGTTGAGCTGGTGGGTGGCCTCGTTGATCGCCACGGTGCGGTTGCCGGCAATGGCGTCGGCCACGGCCTGGATACCGGCCTCGATGGCGGCCAGCTCGTCGGCGGCGAGCAGGTCGCCGTCGGCAGCGATGGCGGCGCGGGTGGCATCGACCAGGCTTTCGGCGTCGACGATGGCCTCACGCAGCTTGCGCGCCTCGATGTCGTCCTGCACGTGGGCCAGCGAGTCGGTCAGCATGCGCGTGATTTCCTCGTCGCTGAGGCCGTAGGACGGCTTGACCTCGATGTGCGATTCCACGCCCGAGGTCAGTTCGCGCGCCGACACCGCCAAGAGGCCGTCGGCGTCCACCTGGAAGGTGATGCGGATGCGTGCCGCGCCGGCCACCATCGGCGGAATGCCGCGCAGCACGAACTGCGCCAGCGAGCGGCAGTCGCTCACCAGCTCGCGCTCGCCCTGCAGTACGTGGATGGCCATCGCGGTCTGGCCGTCCTTGAAGGTGGTGAATTCCTGGGCGCGGGCGATCGGCAGCGTGCTGTTGCGCGGGATGATCTTTTCGGTCAGCCCGCCCATGGTCTCGATACCGAGCGACAGCGGGATCACGTCGAGCAAGAGCCAGTCGTCGTCCTGCTTGTTGCCGGCCAGCACGTTGGCCTGCATCGCGGCGCCGAGCGCCACCACCTTGTCCGGGTCGAGATTGGTCAACGGCGTCTGGCCGAAGAACTCGCCGACCGCCTTCTGGATCTGCGGCATGCGCGTGGCGCCGCCGACCATCACCACGCCCTTGACGTCGGCCGCCGAGATCCTGGCGTCGCGCAGGGCCTTGCGCACCGGCAGCAGGGTCTTGTCGACCAGTGTCTTGCTGATGTCGCGGAAGGTGTCCTGGTCCAGCGTCAGGTCGACGGTCTGGCCGTCGGACAGCACGGCGGTGAGGCGCGTGCTGGCGTGCTCGGAGAGCGCTTCCTTGGCTTCGCGCGCGCACGTCAGCAGCAGGCGCGAGTCATGCGCGCTGAGGCCGGACAGCCCGGCCTGGGCCAGCGTCCAGCAGTAGACGCGGTGGTCGAAGTCGTCGCCGCCGAGCGCCGAGTCGCCGCTGGTGGACAGCACTTCGAACACGCCCTGCGTCAGCTTGAGGATGGAGACGTCGAAGGTGCCGCCGCCGAGGTCGTACACCACGTAGACGCCTTCCGAGCCGTTGTCGAGGCCGTAGGCGATGGCGGCGGCGGTCGGCTCGTTGAGCAAGCGCAGCACGTTGAGGCCGGCGAGCTTGGCGGCGTCCTTGGTGGCTTGGCGCTGGGCGTCGTCGAAGTAGGCCGGCACGGTGATCACCGCGCCGGTCAGCTCGCCGCCGAGCGTGGCTTCGGCGCGCTGTTTCAGCGTCCGCAGGATGTCGGCCGAAATCTCCACCGGGCTCTTGGCGCCGGCGCGGGTGATCAGCTGCACCATACCCGGTGCGTCGACGAAGCGGTAGGGCTGGGCGACGGCTTCGCCGATGTCGGTCAGTCCGCGTCCCATGAAGCGTTTCACCGACACGATGGTGTTGTGCGGGTCGCGGCTCTGCTCGGCCTGCGCCGCGTGGCCGACCACCACCTCGCCACTGTCGAGATAGCGCACCACCGACGGCAGCAGGCTGCGGCCATGCTCGTCCGGCAGCACGCCGGCGGTTCCGCTGCGCACGGTGGCCACCAGCGAGTTGGTGGTGCCCAGGTCGATGCCGACGGCGAGACGGTGTTGATGGGGAGCGGCGGAGAGGCCGGGTTCGGCAATTTGCAAGAGGGCCATGGTGGTCTGTCGAGTTGAAGAGGCGGCTTCGGCCAACCTGGTATCAGAAAAGCAGGCTTTCGATCGCGTCGCCGATTTCCTGTTCGAGTTTTTCCAGAAAGCGCAATTTTCTAACCAGTACGGCGGCACCGTCCAGATCGCCGGCGTCGTCGAGGGCGGCCTTCAGGTGCTGCTGCAGGCTGGCGGCGTCGCTGCGCAGCTCGTGTGCCAGCTTCTCCAGCGCTTCCACGTCGCGGCCGTCCTTGGCGTCGCCAATCGCCTCGCGCCACTCCATCTGCGCCATCAGGAAGTCGGTCGGCATGCTGGTGTTGGTGTCTTCCTGTGTATCCACGCCGGCCAGCAGCAGCAGGTAGCGCGCGCGCGCCAGCGGCGATTTCAGCGTGCGGTAGGCCTCATTGGCGTGCGTCGCCATCATCAGCGCGGCGCGCTTCTCGGCGTCGCTTGCGCTGGCGAAACGGTCCGGATGCACCTGCGCCGCCACGGTGCGCCAAGCGCTATCCAGCTGGCCGGCGTCCAGGGCGAACTGGCGCGGCAGCCCGAACAGGCTGAAATGATCCTGCTTGAAGTCGAAGTTCATGGCATCTCGCAAAGCGCGGCTTTCTTTTCAGACAAAACCGACCCTGAAGGTCGGTTCCGGCATGCACGGAGCCCGGGGGCTCAGACGTTGAAGCTCTCGCCGCAACCGCACTCGTTCTTGACGTTCGGGTTGTTGAACTGGAAGCCCTCGTTCAGGCCTTCCTTGGCGTAGTCGAGTTCGGTGCCGTCGAGGTAGCTCAGGCTCTTGGCGTCGGTGAACACCGTCACGCCATGGCTCTGGAAGGTCACGTCCTCGTCGCTGGCGACGTCGACGAACTCCAGCTTGTACGCCATGCCCGAGCAGCCCGAGGTCTTCACCCCGAGACGGATGCCCAGGCCTTTGCCGCGCTTGGCGATGAAGTTGCGGACATGGTCGGCCGCACGTTCGGAAAGAGTAATAGCCATAGTCGTTCCTGCCGATAGGGCAGAGGGCAGGCTGTGCCTGCCTTCCGCTTACTTGCCGTGTTTCTGTTTGTAATCGCTCACCGCGGCCTTGATGGCGTCTTCGGCCAGGATGGAGCAGTGAATCTTCACCGGCGGCAGCGCCAGTTCTTCGGCGATGTCGGTGTTCTTGATCGACATGGCTTCGTCCAGCGTCTTGCCCTTGACCCACTCGGTCACCAGCGAGGACGAGGCGATGGCCGAGCCGCAGCCGTAGGTCTTGAACTTGGCGTCTTCGATCACGCCGTTCTCGTTGACCTTGATCTGCAGCTTCATGACGTCGCCACAGGCCGGCGCGCCGACCATGCCGGTGCCGACGCTGTCGTCGCCCTTTTCGAAGGAGCCGACGTTGCGCGGGTTTTCGTAATGGTCCAGGACCTGTTCACTGTATGCCATGATTATTTCTCCTTGCGCGCGGGAGGGGGCTACCCCCGCCGGTAATGTCGTTAGTGGGCGGCCCACTCGATGCTGTTGAGGTCGACGCCGTCCTTGAACATCTCCCACAGCGGGGACAGTTCGCGCAGCTTGCCGATCTTCTCGCGCATCAGCTTGATGGTGTAGTCGATTTCTTCTTCGGTGGTGAAGCGGCCGATGGTGAAGCGGATCGAGCTGTGCGCCAGTTCGTCGTTGCGGCCCAGCGCGCGCAGCACGTAGGACGGCTCCAGGCTGGCCGAGGTACAAGCCGAGCCGGATGATACGGCCAGGTCCTTCACCGCCATGATCAGCGATTCGCCTTCGACGAAGTTGAAGCTGACGTTGAGGTTGTGCGGCACGCGGGCGTCGATGTCGCCGTTGATGTACACCTCTTCCATGTCCTTGATGCCGTTCCACAGGCGGTCGCGCAGCATGCGGATGCGTTTGTTCTCGGACGCCATCTCTTCGCGCGCGATGCGGAACGCATCGCCCATGCCGACGATCTGGTGCGGGGCCAGCGTGCCGGAGCGGAAACCGCGCTCGTGGCCGCCGCCGTGCATCTGCGCTTCCAGGCGCACGCGCGGCTTACGGCGCACGTACAGCGCGCCGATGCCTTTCGGGCCGTAGGTCTTGTGCGCCGAGAAGCTCATCAGGTCGACCTTGATCTTGTCCAGGTCGATCCCCACCTTGCCGGTGGCCTGAGCGGCATCGACGTGGAAGATGATGCCTTTTTCACGGCAGATCTCGCCGATCTGCGGAATGTCCTGGATCACGCCGATCTCGTTGTTGACGTACATCACCGACACCAGGATGGTGTCCGGGCGGAACGCCGCCTTGAATGCGTCGATGTCGATCAGGCCGTTGTCCTTGACGCCGAGATAGGTCACCTCGAAGCCCTGGCGCTCCAGTTCGCGACAGGTGTCGAGCACGGCCTTGTGTTCGGTCTTGACGGTGATAATGTGCTTGCCCTTGCTCTTGTAGAACTGGGCCGCACCCTTGATCGCCAGGTTGTCGGACTCGGTGGCACCGGAGGTCCAGATGATTTCCTTCGGGTCGCAGTTGACCAGCGCGGCCACGTCAGCACGGGCTTGTTCCACCGCGGCCTCCGCCTCCCAGCCGAAGCTGTGGCTGCGCGACGCGGGGTTGCCGAATTTCTCGGTCAGGTAGACCACCATCTGTTCCGCGACGCGCGGGTCGACCGGCGTGGTGGCGGAATAGTCGAGGTAGATCGGAAGCTTGAGCTGACTCATTCTTAATATCTCCACAAAAAGCGTCCGGTTCACAAGGCGCCGGTCGGCGTGACGCGAGCTCGCTGCGGCTGGGCTTCGCGCTTATCCTGCATGACAGTGGTTTCCTTGGCGTGCTGCTGGGCCACGAGGCTGAACAGCGTCACCTTGGACAGGTAATCGAAAATGGTGGCGTTGAGATTGGTCCACAAGTCGTGGGTCATGCAACGGTGGTTGTCGTGACAGTTCTCGCGACCGCCGCACTGGGTGGCGTCCACCGGCTCGTCCACGGCGGTGATGATGTCCGCCACCGAAATGGCCTCGGTGCTCTTGGCCAGGGTATAGCCCCCGCCCGGCCCGCGCACGCTCTCCACCAGTTCGGCGCGGCGCAGCTTGCCGAACAGCTGCTCCAGGTAGGAAAGTGAGATGCTCTGTCGTTCGCTGATGCCCGCCAGCGTGACGGGGCCGTTGCCATGGCGCAGGGCCAGATCCAGCATGGCGGTGACGGCGAAGCGTCCCTTGGTGGTTAAACGCATGATCTCAGTTTCCGTTGGGGAAGGTTATCCGGATTATACCTAATTTCCGAGTAATTTAGTCAACTATAGGCCGACTAAGTTTCGGTGTGTTTGCTGCCGGCAAGAGGAAGGCCTGGCCGGCAGTCCGGTCATAACTTGACTATTTTACTTGGTTTTAGCGTGACTGGCATGTGTTTCTTAAAGACATGTGACAGCTTGGTGTATCATAGAACAAACATTTGTTTGATTTGGTGCGCCGGCGTTTAGCGTCCGGCTGGGAGTGAACGATGCATAAGGTGGTTATCAGCGGCACGGGTCTGTTTACGCCGCCCAACGCGGTCGGCAACGACCAAGTGGTCGAGGCCTTCAACGCGTACGTGGCCCGCTTCAACGCCGAGCAGGCCGAGGCCATTGCCGCCGGGGAGGTCGAGCCGATGGTGGAGTCGAGTGCCGAGTTCATCGAGAAGGCCTCGGGCATCCGCCAGCGCTTCCTGATGGACGCCGACGGGGTGCTCGACCCGGCGCGCATGACGCCCCGTCTGCCCGAGCGGGACAACGAGGCCCTGTCGATCCAGGCCGAGATGGCGGTCGCCGCCGCGCGCGAGGCGCTGGCCCAGGCCGGGAGGTTGGCCGAAGACATTGACATGGTGATCGTCGCCTGTTCCAACCTGCCGCGGCCCTATCCGGCGCTGGCGATTGAGGTGCAACAGGCACTTGGCATCGAGGGCTACGCCTTCGACATGAACGTGGCCTGCTCCTCGGCGACCTTCGGCATCCAGGCGGCGGTCAATGCCATCCAGTGCGGGCAGGCGAGGGCGGTGCTGATGGTGAATCCGGAGATCTGCTCGGCCCACCTCAACTTCCGCGACCGCGACAGCCACTTCATCTTCGGTGACGCCTGCACCGCCGTGTTACTGGAGCGGGCCGACGAGGCAGTTTCGGCCAATGTCTTCGAAGTGCTGGGGACGCGGCTGGCCACGGCCTTCTCCAACAACATCCGCAACAACTTCGGTTTTCTCAACCGTTGCGACGAAAGCGGCATCGGCCAGCCGGACAGGCTGTTCATCCAGCAGGGACGCAAGGTGTTCAAGGAAGTCTGCCCGATGGTCGGCGAGCATATCGTGGCCCATCTGGAACAGCTGGCCATCCACCCGGCCGACGTCAGCTGCTTCTGGCTGCACCAGGCCAACCTGGCGATGAACCAGCTGATCGCGCGGCGTGTGCTTGGCCGCGAGGCGTCGAGCGAAGAGGCGCCGGTCATCCTCGATCGCTACGCCAATACCAGCTCGGCCGGCTCGATCATTGCTTTCCATTTACATAAAGATCGGCTAGGAACTAATGATATGGGGGTTGTCTGCTCATTCGGTGCCGGTTATTCGGTCGGCAGCGTGGTGCTGAAGAAGGGTTGATAGCCAGCCCTGGCCCAAGCAGTGTTGGGCATGTTCCGTGTGCCCGGCCTGACTCGCCTCCCGGCGCGGCCGGATAGTCGCCATGGCGATGGGCCGGACCCATGGGGAGCTGTTCAGCTGTCGGCCACCTACCCGGCGCTGCTCTTGCGGGTGGCCAGGCCGAAATCGTGCTCGCGCGCCACCGTCAGCGCCGCCTCGCGGAAATCGTGGGCGATGTCGGAGCGGATGCCAGTACTCGGGTAGGCCAGCACGTACTGGTGGCGGCTCTCTGTCTGGAACGGGCGCACCACTACGCCGTGCGGTTCCCATAGCGGAGCGGCGAAGGGCTCGACGATCGAAATGCCGAAGCCGTTGGCCACCATGGCGTAGCGGGTGTGCGAGGTGTGGGTGCGGACGGTATAGCGCGGGCGGATGGCAGGGTCGGGCAGATAGACCTCTTCCATGCCGCGCGATAGCGGGCCTTCCGGTAGCCAGCCGATGACGTCCTGTTCGTGCAGATCTTCTGGGGTGATCAGCTCCTTCTTCGCCAGCGGGTGCGAGGCAGGCATGGCACACAGCACATTGCCCTCCAGTAGCGGCTCCATCTCGATGCCGGCGATCGGCGGAAAGGCTTGGCATACCGCGATGTCGGTCTTGAGGTCCTGCAGGCGCACCAGTATCTCCGGGCTGTTGGCCGCGTCGATCTTGACCGGCAAGCCCGGCCGGCGTTTCAGGAACGCGTGCAGGATCGGCGGCAGCAGGGCCGTCGACAGCACCGGCTGGCAGGCCACGGTCAGTCCCTCGGACGCCTCCTGCCGGATGGTCTCGGCGGCCTGCCGGAGCCGCTCCAGTCCGAGAAAGTTCTCTTCCACGGCACGGTAGAAGCGCACCGCGGCCATGGTCGGCTCGAGCCGTCCTTTGGCGCGGTTGAACAGGCGGAAGCCCAGATCGGATTCGAGGTCGGCGATCAGCCGGCTGATGGCGGGCTGGGTGATGTGCATGCGGCGTGCGGCGCCGACGCTGGTACCGGTAACCATCAGGCAGCGGAATGCCTCGACTTGTCGGAAGCGGATCATGCGGGAGTCTTTCGCAAATGACGATATCGGTAGAGTATAACAAAACAACATAGATCATCATATTTTGCGAATAGATGTGATTATTGAAGTGTGGAATACTCAGCCCGCACCAGCGGAACGTCGCATCGCGGCTGGCAGGGCATACCGGTAGTGATGATCCATCGAGCGTCTTACCAAGCCGCTGATTGGGATGTGAAAAGCTGAATCCTTCTACAAAGGGAATAGAGTAACTATGAAGATTGCCAAGCAATTGCTGTTCGCCGCCGGTCTGGTGGCTGGGGCTTCCATGGCGCAGGCCGCCAGCACGCTGATCTACTGTTCCGAGGGTAGCCCGGCCGGTTTCGATCCGGGCCAGTACACCACCGGCACCGATTTCGACGCCGCGGCCGAGACCGTGTTCAACCGCCTGGTGCAGTTCGAGCGCGGCGGCACCAAGGTGATCCCCGGCCTGGCCGAAAAGTGGGAAGTCTCGCCGGACGGTCTGAACTACACCTTCCATCTGCGCAAGGGTGTGAAGTTCCACACCACCGACTACTTCAAGCCGAGCCGCGAGTTCAACGCCGACGACGTGCTGTTCACCTTCCAGCGCATGCTCGACAAGAACCATCCGTTCCGCAAGGCCTATCCGACCGAGTTCCCGTACTTCACCGACATGGGCATGGACGAGAACATCGCCAAGGTCGAGAAACTTGACCCGTATACCGTCAAGTTCACCTTGAAGAAGATCGACGCCGCCTTCGTGCAGGATCTGGCGATGAGCTTCGCCTCGATCCAGTCGGCCGAGTACGCCGACAAGCTGCTGAAGGAAGGCAAGCCCCAGCTGATCAACCAGCAGCCAGTCGGCACCGGCCCGTTCGTCTTCAAGCGCTACCAGAAAGACGCCCAGATCCGTTTCGCCGGCAACAAGGACTACTGGAACAAGGGTGAGGTCAAGCTGGACAACCTGGTCTTCGCCATCACCACCGACCCGTCGGTGCGCTTCCAGAAGCTGAAAGCCGGCGAATGCCAGCTGACCACCTTCCCGCGCCCGGCCGACGTGCCGGCGATGAAGGCCGATCCGAAACTGAAAGTGATGGCGCAATCCGGCTTCAACCTCGGCTACGTGGCTTACAACGTCAAGCACAAGCCGCTTGAGAAGCTCGAAGTGCGCCAGGCGCTCGACATGGCCATCAACAAGAAATCCATCATCGACGCCGTGTACCAGGGAGCGGGGCAGCCGGCTACCAACCCGATGCCGCCAACCCAATGGTCCTACAACAAGTCGCTGAAGGACGCGCCGTACAGCCCGGAAAAAGCCAAGGAACTGCTGAAGAAAGCCGGCTACCCGAGCGGCTTCGAACTCAGCCTGTGGGCCATGCCGGTGCAGCGCCCGTACAACCCCAACGCCAAGCTGATGGCCGAAATGATCCAGTCCGACTGGGCCAAGATCGGCGTCAAGGCCAAGATCCAGTCCTACGAATGGGGCGAGTACCTCAAGCGCGCCAAGGCCGGCGAGCATGACTCCATGCTGATCGGCTGGACCGGCGACAACGGCGACCCGGACAACTGGCTGGGCGTGCTGTTCGGCTGTGACGCGATGAGCGGCAACAACTTCTCCAAGTGGTGCTACCAGCCGTTCGAGGACCTGATCCAGAAGGGCAAGACCACGGCCAACGTCGCCGAGCGCACCAAGCTCTACATGAAGGCGCAGGAAATCGTGAAGCAGCAGGTGCCGCTGACCACCATCGCCCACTCCACGGTGAACCAGCCGATGCGCAAGGAAGTGCAAGGCTTCAAGGTCAGCCCGTTCGGCCTGAATTCTTTCTATGGTGTCAGTGTCAAATAAAGGTTGGAATCAGCCAGTCTGATCTCTGACGTTCGGGGGCTGCGGCCCCCGCTTTATTACAACAGGCACGGCGATGCAAAAGTCATGGGCTTTGGCGTGGCGGTGTCGTTGAGCGGATGGTGGAAATGCCGACAGTGGCCGGGATATGAGCGCGGCCGGACTCATCTTCGCAGCTTCTTGACCTATATCAATAACCCCCTGCAAGCACCGTGTTATCGTTCTCTTGCCGTGACGATAACGCAGCTGATGTGGGTGGGTGGTTCAGTTGCAACGTTATCGTCCGGCCCCTTCCTTTTCCGTTTTCCTGCTGCCATTTCCCTTCCTGCTCAGAGTGATCCCGTTTCCGGGGTCAGACCAACAGCACGCTTTATCGCTACAGCGTACTGAGTGTGGGAGATATGTACCTATGTTTGCTTTCATCCTGAGGCGCCTCGGGTTGCTGCTGCCGACCTTCTTCGGCATCACGCTGATCACCTTCGGCCTGATCCGCCTGATTCCCGGTGACCCGGTGGAGGTCATGGTGGGCGAGCGCACGCTCGACCCGCAGATGCACGCCGACGCCATGCATCGGCTGGGCCTCGACAAGCCCCTCTACCTGCAATACGTCGATTACCTCGGCAATCTCGCCAGCGGCAATCTGGGTGAATCGCTGGTGACCAAGGAAAGCGTGTGGAAGGAATTCGCCACGCTGTTCCCGGCGACGCTGGAACTGGCGCGGATGGTCATGCTGTTTGCCGCCGTCTTCGGCCTGTTGGCCGGCGTGATCGCCGCCATCAAGCGCGGCTCGATCTTCGACCATGGCGTCATGGGGCTCGCCCTGACCGGCTTTTCGATGCCGATCTTCTGGTGGGGCCTGATCCTGATCATGTTCTTCTCGGTCAAGCTCGGCTGGACCCCGGTATCGGGCCGTCTCGACCTGGCCTTCGACATCGCGCCGCGAACCGGCTTCATGCTGATCGACACCTGGCTGGCCGAAGCGGCCGATCCCGAGATCAATGCCGGCGCCTTCAAGGACGCGCTGATGCACCTGATCCTGCCGGCCATCGTGCTCGGCACCATCCCGCTGGCGGTGATCGCCCGGATGACCCGCTCCTCGATGCTGGAAGTGCTGCGTGAGGATTACGTGCGTACCGCGCGCGCCAAGGGCCTGTCGCCGGCTCGGGTGATCTTCATCCACACCCTGCGTAACGCCTTGATCCCGGTGCTGACCGTGATGGGGCTGCAGGTGGGCACGCTGATGGGCGGTGCGGTACTGACCGAAACCATCTTCTCCTGGCCCGGCATCGGCAAGTGGCTGATCGACGCCATCAGCCGCCGCGACTACCCAGTGGTGCAGAACGGCATCCTCATGGTCGCCACGCTGGTGATCCTGGTGAACTTCACCGTGGACATCCTCTACGGCATCGCCAACCCGCGCATCCGCCACGCCAAGTAACCGCTCAGGAGCCGTCATGGCAAACGTACAAGCTAGTCCCGCGACGAGCGCCGCCGAGGTCGCGCTGTCGTACCCGTCCCCGCTGAAAGAATTCTGGCAGGGCTTCTCCCACAACAAGGGCGCCGTGGCCGGACTCATCTTCATGCTCGCGATCGCCGTCAGCGCGCTGCTGGCCCCCTGGCTGGCGCCGTACAGCCCGATCGAACAATACCGCGACGCCATCCTCACCCCGCCGGCCTGGATGGAAGGCGGTTCCAGCCAGTTCCTGTTCGGTACCGACGAACTGGGGCGCGACCTGTTGTCGCGGCTGATCCACGGTGCGCGCCTGTCGCTGTTGATCGGCCTGACCTCGGTGGTGATGGCGCTGGTGCCGGGGGTGATCCTCGGCCTGATCGCCGCCTTCTTCCCCAAGGTGCTGGGCAGCCTGATCATGCGCCTGATGGACGTCATGATGGCGCTGCCGGCGCTGCTCCTGGCGGTGGCCATCGTGGCCATCCTCGGGCCGGGCCTGGTCAACACCATGATCGCCATCGCCATCGTGGCGCTGCCGGCCTACGTGCGGCTGACCCGCGCCTCGGCGATGACCGAGCTCAACCGCGACTACGTCACCGCCTCGCGCGTGGCCGGTGCCGGCCTGATCCGGCTGATGTTCGTCTGCGTGCTGCCCAACTGCATGGCACCGTTGATTGTGCACGCCACCATGAGCTTCTCGTCGGCCATCCTGGAGGCGGCCGCGCTGGGCTTCCTCGGTCTGGGGGTGCAGCCGCCGACGCCGGAGTGGGGCACCATGCTGGCCTCGGCGCGCGACTACATCGAACGCGCCTGGTGGGTGGTGAGCCTGCCGGGCCTGACCATCCTGCTATCGGTACTGGCCATCAACCTGATGGGGGACGGCCTGCGCGATGCGCTCGATCCGAAACTGAAGCGTGCCGCGTAAGGGGAATCGCATGAGTCTGTTGCAAATCAAGAACCTCTCGGTCGAGTTCGGTTCGGAAAAGAATCCCTTCCGCGCGGTGGAAGGGCTGGATCTCACCGTCGATCAGGGCGAGATCGTCGGCATCGTCGGCGAGTCCGGTTCCGGCAAGTCGGTGACGATGATGGCGATGATGGGCCTTTTGGAAGGACAGGGTCGCATCGTCGCGGACAAGCTGGAGTTCGACGGCAAGGACCTGCTGACCATCAGTGCGCGCGCACGGCGCAAGATCGTCGGCAAGGACATCTCGATGATCTTCCAGGATCCGATGACGGCGCTCAACCCGAGCTTCACCGTCGGCTACCAGATCATGGAAGTGCTGAAGCTGCACCAGGGGCTGCATGGTGCGGCACTGAAACAGCGGGCACTGGAACTGATGGAAATGGTGGAAATCCCGGCGGCGGCCAGCCGTCTCGCTGCCTACCCGCACCAGCTCTCCGGCGGCATGAGCCAGCGCGTGGCGATCGCCATGGCCATCGCCTGTAATCCGAAGCTGCTGATCGCCGACGAGCCGACCACCGCGCTCGACGTGACCATCCAGGCGCAGATCATGGAGTTGCTGGTCAGCCTGCAGCAGAGCCAGAACATGGCACTGATCCTGATCACCCACGATCTGGCGGTGGTGGCCGAGGTGGCGCAGCGGCTGGCGGTGATGTACGCCGGCCAGGTGGCCGAAATGGGCAAGGTGCCGGACATCTTCCGTCACCCGGCGCATCCTTATACCGAAGCGCTGCTCAAGTCGATTCCGGAACACAGCAAGGGCGCGCATCGCCTCTCCACGCTGCCGGGCATCGTCCCGGGGCAGTACGACCGGCCGTCGGGCTGTCTGCTGTCACCGCGCTGCCCGTACGTTCAGCAGCGCTGCCGCGACGAGCGGCCGGAGTTGACCCCCTATCCGCAGGGTGCCGTGCGTTGCCATTTTCCGCTGTATGACAAGGAGTCCCGATGACTACCGTTCTCGAAGCGCGGGAGCTGACCCGCTATTACGACGTGTCGCAGGGCTTCTTCAAACCCGCTGCCACCGTCAAGGCGCTCAACGGCGTCTCGTTTTCCCTCGATGCCGGCAAGACGCTGGCGGTGGTGGGGGAGTCCGGCTGTGGCAAGTCCACGCTGGCGCGCCAGCTGACGCTGATCGAGCCGCCGACCGCCGGTTCGCTGCTGCTCGACGGCATCGATGCGGCCAAGGCCGACCGCTCCACCCTGAAAGCCATGCGCACCAAGGTGCAGATGGTGTTCCAGAACCCCTACGCCTCGCTCAACCCGCGCCAGAAGATCGGTGATCAGCTGGCCGAGCCGCTGCTGATCAATACCTCGCTGTCGGCGGCCGAGCGCGAGGCGAAGGTACGGGCGATGATGGCCAGGGTCGGCCTGCGCCCGGAGCATTACTTCCGCTATCCGCATATGTTCTCCGGCGGGCAGCGCCAGCGCATCGCCATCGAGCGGGCAATGATGCTCAACCCCAAGCTCGTGATCGCCGACGAGCCGACCTCGGCGCTCGACGTGTCGATCCAGGCGCAGGTGCTGAACCTGTTCATGGACCTGCAGGACGAGTTCAAGACCGCCTACGTGTTCGTGTCGCACAACCTTGCCGTCGTCGAGCACGTCGCCGACGACGTGCTGGTGATGTACCTCGGGCGCGCGGTGGAGAGCGGCAGTAAAGAGCAGATCTATTCCCGGCCGCTGCATCCGTATACCCAGGCGCTGCTGTCGGCCACGCCGTCGATCCGCCCGGAAGACCGCCACATCAAGATCAAGATCGAGGGAGAGTTGCCCAGCCCGCTCAATCCGCCGTCCGGCTGCGCCTTCCACAAGCGCTGCCCGTATGCGATCGAGCGCTGCCATACCGAAATACCGTTGCTGCGCCCGGTAGAGGGCCATCTGGTGGCCTGTCATCGCGCGGAAGAAATCAACGTTTGATAGACTGAAGCAAACGCCCAAGCCAGAAACCCCTGCCATGGCGGGGGTTTTTTGCTATGCAGCAAAAATAACTTTACCTTGCCGGTTTTGCAGGATAGATTCGACCATGGTACAGACGACTAAAACAGGAAAGCGCAAATTGAAGCGAGCCGTGTACGCAGGGAGTTTCGATCCGGTCACCAACGGGCATTTGTGGATCATACGCAAGGCCGTCGAGCTGTTTGACGAGGTGGTCGTCGCCGTTGGCGTCAATCCGGACAAATACTGCAGCTTCAGCGTCGAAGAACGCCTCGAGATGCTGAAAGCCGTGACGCAAGAGTTCAGCAACCTGCGTGTCGAGGTATTCGAGAACCAGTTCCTGGTCAATTACGCGCAATCGGTCGGGGCCAACTACATCATCCGCGGCATCCGTACCGCCAGCGACTACGAATACGAGCGCACCATGCGCTACATCAATACCGACCTGCACCCGGACATCACCACCATTTTCCTATTGCCCCCGCGCGACTACGCCGAAGTCTCGTCGACCATGGTCAAGGGGCTGGTCGGTCCGCA
>JACPUY010000356.1 GCA_016192025.1 Pseudogulbenkiania sp.
AATAGCATGGGCCTGCTGGTTACTGTTACCTCTTTTGGCGAAAGCCACGGGCCGGGAATCGGCTGCGTCGTAGACGGCTGCCCGCCAGGCATGGAGTTGTCCGAGGCGGACATCCAGCTGGAGCTGGACCGTCGCAAGCCCGGCACCAGCCGCCACGTCACCCAGCGCCGCGAGCCGGATACGGTGGAAATCCTCTCCGGCGTGTACGAGGGCAAGACCACCGGCACGCCGATCGCCTTGCTGATCCGCAATACCGACCAGCGCTCGAAGGATTACGGCAACATCGCCGAGACCTTCCGTCCCGGCCATGCCGACTACACCTACTGGCACAAGTCCGGCACCCGCGACCATCGCGGCGGCGGGCGCTCCAGCGCGCGCGAGACGGCGGTGCGCGTCGCCGCCGGAGCCATCGCCAAGAAATGGCTGAAGGAAAGACACGGCATCGTGATCCGCGGTCACATGAGCCAGGTCGGCGAGAAGGTCATCCCGTTCACCAGCTGGGAGCATGTGTCGGCCAATCCCTTCTTCGCCCCCGACGACGCCATCGTGCCGGAACTGGAAGCCTACATGGACTCGGTGCGCAAGAGCCTCGACTCGGTCGGCGGCAAGGTGCGCGTGGTGGCCGAGAACGTGCCGGTGGGCTGGGGCGAGCCGGTGTACGACCGCCTCGACGCCGACATCGCCTACGCCATGATGAACATCAACGCGGTGAAGGGCGTGGAAATCGGCGCCGGTTTCGCCTCGGTGGCGCAGCGCGGCAGCGAGCACGGCGACGAACTGACGCCGCAAGGCTTCGCCTCCAACCACGCCGGCGGCATCCTGGGCGGCATTTCCACCGGCCAGGACATCGAGGTCAACATCGCCATCAAGCCGACCTCCAGCATCGCCACGCCGCGCCGCTCCATCGACAAGCAGGGCAACCCGATCATGGTGGAAACGCACGGCCGCCATGACCCGTGCGTGGCCATCCGCGCCACGCCGATCGCCGAAGCCATGCTGGCACTGGTGTTGATCGACCACGCGCTGCGCCATCGCGCCCAGTGCGGCGACGTGCACGTCGATACCCCGCGCATTCCCGGCCGAATTGGCTAGAGTGATAAGTAAAACCACTTTGTCATGGTGCTTGTCAGCGTTTAAGGACGTCCGAACATGCTGAAGAACTTGCTGGGGGGGTTGACCGGGGGGGGCTCGAAGGCGGCGGAGGCCTCGCCTGTCGAGCCGGCCCACTTGCCCGATACCGAGATGACCCTGGCGGCGCGCGAGCAGCCGGTCTCCCTGCCGCCGACGCTGGGTTTCGTTTCCCACCAGCCGATCATGGATCGCCAGCAACACGTGGTGGCGTACGAATTCGCTGTGCGCAAGGCCCAGCAGGCGGCGATGACCGGCAAGAAGCAGCGCGAATTCGACCGATTGATGCTTTCCACGTTGCAGAACATGGACGTGTTCCGCTTACTGGCGTATCGCCGCGCCTTCGTCAATATCTCCATCGCTTCGCTCGACGAGGCTCTGCTCGACGACTTGCCGGCCAAGAGCGTGATCCTGGTGCTCGACCCGATCAGCGACGAACCGCTGACCGAGGACCTGCTGCCGCGGCTGGACGCCCTCAAACAGAAGGGCCTGCGTTTTGCCGTGGAGCCGGCGCTGTACGACAGCAAGGCGCTGGCCGAGCGCCTGCAGCCGGAACTGTTCAGCCGCATGGACTTCATGGTGCTGGATTTTGCCGCCCCGTCCACGCGCGTGCTGGCGCCGATCCTCGACCAACTGCCCAAGCGTTACCCGCAGGCGCGCTGGCTGGCGCGCAATGTGGGTACGGCCGAGGAGCTGGACGTCTGCCTGCACGCACCGGGCAGCCATCGTTTCGCACTGTTTCACGGGTCCTTCGTCACCTCGGTGCGCGGCCTGGCGACTGGCAAGAGCGACGCCAGCCAGACCCGGGTGATGCAGCTGATGCGCCTGTTGCGCGCCAACGCCGAAACGAGCGAGATCGAGGCGCAGTTCAAGCTGGATTCGGTATTGCTGTTCAAACTGTTGCGCTTCATCAATTCGCCGGTCAACGGCCTGAGCCGCAAGGTGCAGAGCATCGAGGAAACCCTGATGCTGCTGGGGCGCGACACGCTGTTCAAGTGGCTGTCGATGCTACTGTTCACCGCCCGCAAGGAGGACGGCCGTTCGGTGGCGCTGTTGGAAAAGTCGCTGATCCGGGCCCGCTTCATGGAAAAACTCGGCGCCTATCGTGGCAACAAGCTGGAGGCCGAGCACCTGTTCCTGACCGGAATGTTCTCATTGCTGGATGCGCTGTTGAACATCCCGTTTCCCGATACGCTGAACGCGATCGAGCTGCCGGCGCCGGTGCGCGAGGCCATCGTCAATCACAAGGGGTTGTTCGCGCCGCAGCTGCTATTGGCCATGGCGTGCGAACAGGGCGACACCACCCGGGTGCATACCATCGCCAAGATGCTGCAGTTCGACGACGAGCTGATCAACCGCTACTACGCCGACGCCGTGCTGTGGGCACAGGAAGTGCTGCATCAGAGCGAGGTGCACAGCGACGTCGAGGCGGTATGAGCGGGCGGCCGATGCGGCTGTGAGCGGTAAAGGGAGGCCCGGCAAATGTCGGGCCTCTTGTCATTCGTGCGCCAGGCATGGCGCGCTGCGCGTAAGCGCAATTGGTTGGCTGTGGTGGCCAATCCGGTGACTTGGAGGTGAAAGTCCTCGTGTGCCGTGATGTATCAAGCGTGCGATGCTTCATTAAAGATGAGGGTGGGTCCCACGGCGTCGGTTTGCAGAAGCAGGCGTCAAACCACCTCAAGCTGCGTTGGTTAAGAGCCATCGTGGTGGGCGTTGAGGAAAAGGCAGAGCGAGACTCGGCTGGTCAAAATTCAGTGCGCGCCAAAACCGTTTTGCAATAATCCAGCGAAATCAGGGCTCTTCGCTGGGGTCAAGTATCTCAAGCCTGAACTGCCCCCGGGTGTCAGAATAGTTGTCGCCTCTCTGTGATTTGATGAACCCAGCCCGGGGCGGGCAAAGATGTGATGTGAAACCGTATTCCCCTGAACGCAAAGAAGCCCTGCTGCGCCGACTGCTCCCACCCGAAAGTATCC
>JACPUY010000346.1 GCA_016192025.1 Pseudogulbenkiania sp.
CCGCGCGCCAGGCGTCGAGGATCAGCGCCTCTTCGCCGTCGCGGGTGCTGGCGCACACCAGTACCGGGCGGGCGCCGATGCGAGCGCGGAACAGTTCGCCCAGCGCCAACGCCGCCTCGGGCGGGGTGAAGTCGTACTTGGTGTTGCCGCAGACGCTGACCTCGTCCGCACCCAATTGCTGCAAACGCACGGCATCGTCACCAGTCTGGGCGGCAATGGCGCGAAACCGGCGCAACGCCGGCGCCATCAGCCAGGCCACCTTGCGATAACCCTTGAGCGATTTTTCCGACAGACGCGCGTTGGCCAGGAACAAGGGCGTGCCGTGGTCGTGGGCGGCGTGGATCAGGTTGGGCCACAGCTCGGTTTCCATCAGCACGCCGAAGCGCGGACGGTAGCCCTCGAAAAAGGTACGGACGGCATGGGGATAGTCGTAGGGCAGGTAACGCACTTCGGCGTCGGGGTAGAGCGCCTCGGCGGTGGCGCGACCGGTCGGCGTCATCTGGGTGATCAGCAACGGCGCCTCCGGCCAGCGCCGGCGCAGGGCCGCCACCAGCGGCAGCGCGGCGCGCGTCTCGCCGACCGACACCGCGTGCACCCAGATCGCGCCGGTCGCGGCGGGTTCAACCCGTTGGCCGAAGCGTTCGTCCCAGTGTTCGAGGTAGGCCGGCGCCTTGTGTGCGCGCTTTCTCAGGTAGCGGCGGATCAGCGGCGTGGCCAGCGGCCACAGCCCGCTGTACAGCGTGCGCCAGATCACCCGGCGCTCCGTACCCGGTCGAGCGCCGCCAGCACCTCGTCCACCGTCGGGCAGCGCCCGGCGTTGCCCAGGTTCAGCGCGCGCGGGCCTTCCACCACGCCGGTTTTGGCCGGATCGGTATCGGTATAGAGCGCCACCAGCGGCACGTTCAGGGCGTTGGCCATGTGGGTCAGCCCAGTGTCGACGCCGACCACGGCAGCGGCGTGGCCGAGCAGGCCGGCAGCCTGCTTCAGCGTCAGCTTCGGCGCCACCACCGCGGCGTGCATCTGGCTGGCCAGCCGCTCGGCACGGGCCTTTTCCTGCTCGCTGCCCCACGGCAGCACCGCCACCATGCCATGTTGCATCGCCAGCGTGTCGGCCAGCTGGCGCCAGTGATCCTCGGGCCATTCCTTGGAGGCGCGGCTGGTAGCGTGCAGCAGCACGGCGTAGTCGCCGGACAGCAGCCAGTCCGGCCGTGCGCCGGCCTTGATGCCGAAATCCGGCGCGCCTTCGGGCTCGTAGCCGAAGGTCAGGCCGAACAGCCGACGGTTGCGCTCGACCGCCGACAGCTGGCGGCTGACTTGCTGTTTCTTGTCGTAGAACAGGCTGGCCAGCGGTTCGCGGATGCTGGACCAGCCGTAGCCGGTGAGCGGCGCGTTGGCCAGCTTGGCGGGCAGCGCGCTCTTGACCAGGCCCTGCGCGTCCAGCACCAGATCCCACGGCCGTGCCCGCAGCTGATCGCGGAACACGCGCATCTCGGCCCAGGTGGCCGACGACAGCAGCGATTTGCGCCAGCGCCGCCAGGCGATGGGAATGACCGCCCGCACCCCGGGATGCAGCGCGGCGATGTCGGCGAAGTTCTCTTCGGCCAGCCAGGCCAGACGCAGGTTGGGGTAATGCGCGAGCAGGTCGGTCACGGCGGGCCAGGTGTGGATAAGGTCGCCCATCGACGAGGTGCGCACGATCAGCACATTCATCATGCCGCGCATTGTACGAGCGACCCTGTGGTTAACCAAGTAAAATCCTCGCCCACGAATTGTGGATAAGCGGCTGTGGACAAGTCGCGGCCGATTTATCCACAATCTGTCCGTGGGCTGCCGGTGCAAACAATCCCATGCTCATCAACAAGGCAAGTAACTGAGTTAACACGGCGTTTTTCAGCTTATCCACAGACAATGGCCTGCTTCATCTGTAGTTTCATTTTATATAAGGACATCAATGAAAAGCTGATGAGCGACCAGAATGCGCTGCTCACAGCCGGCGCATGCAAGCTGCCGACAAGCTGTGGGTAAACCGGCCTGACGAACGGACGCCAGATTTATCCACAAGAGGTCAAGGTCTTGAAGGGCCGGTTGACAACAGCTTTTCAGACAAGCCAAGTCATTGATCAGACAGTAGAAAAACGACTTGTCCACAGCAGAATGACTACTTCTACTAGTTTCATCCGTTTTTATAAAGTAAAGGCTAATAAGAAAACATGAGCTCAGCACTGAGCGTCGTATTGATCACCAAAAATGCGGCACGACAGATCGCGGCTTGTCTGGAAAGCTGCCGTTTTGCAGACGAGATCGTGGTGGTGGATTCCGGCAGCAGTGACGACACCATCGCCATTGCCAAAAGCTATAACGCCAAAGTTATCCACCAGGACTGGCTCGGATTCGGTCCGCAGAAGCAGTTCGCGGTACAACAGGCCCGCCACGACTGGGTGCTGTGCCTCGATGCCGACGAATGGCTGTCGCCAGAATTGTCAAATGAAATCAAGGCATTGCCGAACAATCCACAGGCCGTTGCCTACCGCTTTCCGCGCAGCAACAAATTCATGGGGCGTTTTCTGCGCTACGGCGAGGGCTACCCGGACCTGAGCCTGAGGCTGTTCGATCGCCGTCATGCACGCTGGTCCGACCATGCGGTGCACGAGTACGTCATCGCCGACGGGCCTGTGGAAAACCTGAAGCACGACCTGATGCACGAGTCGGGCGAGGACATCGCGCTGTACCTGACCAAGCAGAACCGCTACACCGACCTGCAGGCGCAGGCGCTGTTCGCGCGCGGCAAGCGTGTGGCC
>JACPUY010000330.1 GCA_016192025.1 Pseudogulbenkiania sp.
CGGGGCGTTGTCCAACCAGCCTCCTTCGGCCGCTTCGGCGCCGATCACCCTGCCGCCGGGTGCCGCGCCGGGGACTGCCACCCTGTCCGGGCAGCCGCTGGGGCAGAGCGGTGCGCTGGAGCGCCAGCTTACCACCAACTACGAAGTCGACAAGACCATCCAGCACACCAAGCTGCCCAAGGGGATGCTCAAGCGCCTGTCGGCGGCGGTCGTCGTCAATTATCGCCTGATGCCGGACCGCAACGGCGAGATCAAGCCTACCCCCCTTACCGCCCAGGAAGTCCAGCAGATCAACAATCTGGTGCGCGAGACCATGGGCTATAACACGGAGCGTGGCGACACGCTCAATGTGGTCAACGCCGCCTTTGCCGGCAATGCCCCACCTGAGACACTGCAGGAACGGGTCACCGACTACGTCAGCAGCAATGCCACCGACCTGATCAAATACCTGCTGCTGGCAATTGCCGTGCTGTACCTGCTGTTCGGTGTGGTGCGTCCGATAGTGCGCGACGTGCTCAAGCCGGCGAAGGGCGAGAAGGGCCAGCCTGGCGCCGCCGGCGAAGAAACCGGTGGGGCTCCCGGCCGCTTGCTGGCCGTGGCCGGCGAAGAGGGCGAGGCGGGGGCTGCGGCGGCCGAGGAGGCCAATCTCGACCCGCGCGAACTGCAGCGCCGTCAGTACATGAGCAACCTGGAAAGCGCCCGTGAATTGGTGAAATCCGATCCGCGCATGGCTGCCCAGATCATCAAGGAATGGATCAGTTCCGATGAGTGAAAACGGAGTCCACCGCAGCGCGGTGCTGCTGTTCAGCCTGGGGCAGGCCGAGGCCGTCGAGGTGTTCAAGTACCTCGGGCCCAAGGAGGTGCAGAAAATCTCGCTGGCCATGGCCTCGATCAACAACCTCAGCCACGAGGACATCGACGACGTCATCAGCAAGTTCCGCGAGGAGTGCGCGGCGCGGGCCAGCCTCGGCGCGTCCGACGAATACCTGCGCAATGTGCTGGTCGAGGCGCTGGGGGCGGACAAGGCGTCCAACCTGCTCGACAAGATCATGCAAGGCAACGATCAGAGCGGGATCGAGAGCCTCAAGTGGATGGACCCTTCGTCGGCGGCCGACCTGATCCGCAACGAACATCCACAGATCGTCGCGACGATCCTGGTGCACCTCGACCCGGACCTGTCGAGCGCCATCCTGGGCTACTTCCCCGAACGCCTGCGCAACGAGGTGCTGATCCGCACCGCGACGCTGGAGGGGGTGCAGCCGCAGGCGCTGCGCGAACTGAACGATGTGCTGACGCAGCTCTTGTCCGGCTCCGACCGCATCAAGAAGAGCGCCGCCGGCGGCATTGCGCTGACGGCGGAAATCCTCAACTTCATGGGCGGCAACGTCGAAGCTTCGGCGCTGGGCTACATCCGGGAGCACGACCCCGAACTGGCGCAGCGCATCCAGGACAAGATGTTCGTGTTCGAGAACATCCTGGACATCGACGACCGCTCCATCCAGACCATCCTGCGCGAAGTGCAGACCGATTCGCTGGTGGTGGCGCTCAAGGGCACCAGCCAGGAACTCAAGGACAAGATCTTCCGCAACATGTCGCAGCGCGCAGCGGAGATGCTGCGCGACGATCTCGAGGCCAAGGGGCCGGTCAAGCTGTCCGAAGTGGAAGCCGAGCAGAAAGAGATTCTCAAAGTGGTGCGCAAGCTGGCCGACGACGGCCAGATCGTGCTAGGCAGCAAGGGCGGTGATGAAGGCCTCGTCGAGTAATTCGATCATTCCCGGCGAACAGGTCACCGAGTGGCGAGCCTGGTCGCCGGCCAGTTTCCACGACGCCGCCGTGGCGCCGTCCTCCCTTGTTCGGAACGAAGTGGATGACGCGGCGCCTGAGATAGAAAGCGAGACCCCGGAGTCGAGTGACGATCCTGCTCGGCCAGAGTCCGAGCAGGACGAGCCGGCGGACGAGGAGCCGCCCAGTTCTTATCCGACTGCTGCCGAGCTGGAGGCCATTCACCAGGAGGCCTGGCAGGCCGGGCACGATGCCGGCCTGGCCGAAGGGCGCCTGCAAGGTCAGGCCGAAGCGCTGGCGGAGGCCTCGGCCACGTTCTCCCGGCACTGGGAGTCGTTGCAATCGCTGGCGGATCAGTTTGCCGAGGGTTTGGGCCGGGTGGAGTCGGAGCTGGCGCATGACATTCTGTCGTTCTCGGTCGGCTTGGCCGAAAGACTGGTGGCGGCTCATCTGGCGTGTGATCCTTGTGCGCTGGAGTCGGTGCTGCGCCAGGCGCTGTCCGACCTGCCGGCCACGCTCGGCCAGGCGCGTCTGCGCGTCAACCCCGACGACCTGGAGGTCGCCCGTGCCTTTCTGCAGCAGGAAACCCCGGAAACCGTCTGGCAATGGCTGGCCGATCCGTCCATCGCACGCGGCGGCTGCGTCATCGATACCGCCCATCTGCGGCTGGACCTGACCCTGGCCGCCCGCCTTGACGCGCTGAAGTCCGCTCTGGGATTGGAGCCGTCGGCCGATGACTCACGCACTGCTTGAGCGCCAGCGGCGCTTTCTCGCCGATTGCCGCGCGGTGGCCGACCGGACTCCCTTGTGGCAAACCTGCGGCAAGCTGGTGCGGGTTACCGGCATGGTGATGGAGGCGGTCGGCCTCAAGCTGCCGGTGGGCAGCGCCTGCGCCGTATCCTTGCCGGATGGTCATGCTGTCGAGGCGGAGGTGGTCGGTTTTGCCGGCGACAAGGTGTTTCTGATGCCGCTGACCAACGTCCAGGGCTTGCTGCCGGGCGCCGAGGTGAGACCGCTGGTGGCACGCCACTGCCCGGCCTTTGGCCAGGCTGCCGTACCGGTCGGTCTGAGCGGTGCGGCAGGACGCCAGGTTCCGGTCGGCTTCAACCTACTGGGACGGGTGCTCGATTCGCTGGGGCGTCCGCTCGACGAAAAGGGGACGCTGCAGCCCGAAGCCTATTTCCCGCTGTATAGCCAGCCGCTCAATCCGCTGGAACGTTCGCCGGTACGCAACGTGCTCGATGTCGGCGTGCGCGCCATCAACGGCCTGTTGACCGTCGGCCGCGGCCAGCGCCTGGGTCTGTTCGCCGGTTCCGGCGTCGGCAAGAGCGTGCTGCTGGGCATGATGGCGCGCTTCACCAAGGCGGATATCGTGGTGGTCGGGCTGATCGGCGAGCGGGGGCGCGAGGTCAAGGACTTCATCGAAAACATCCTCGGCGAGGAAGGGCGGGCCCGCTCGGTGATCGTCGCCGCGCCGGCCGATACCCCGCCCCTGATGCGCCTGCACGGCGCCGCCTA
>JACPUY010000020.1 GCA_016192025.1 Pseudogulbenkiania sp.
GGCTCAGGTACAGCTTTGCCGCGGCATTCACAGCTCTCGGAGCAAAGCTGGCCTTGAGTGAAAAATGATGGTGCCACATTCCATGGAGCTTCTTTGGGCTTGGCTCTGTGGAGTGCCATGGTCTAATCGCCCCAAACAAAGCAGGACGCTCGTCATGAAAATCACTGTTGAAACCACAGTCGCGGCCCCCATCGAGAAAGTTTGGCAGGCATACACAACTCCCGAGGATATCAAGCAGTGGAACGCTGCATCTGATGATTGGCACACAACCTCGGCCACGGTGGATTTGCGCGTCGGCGGTACTTTTTCGTCACGAATGGAAGCCAAGGATGGCAGCATGGGGTTCGATTTCGCCGGAACCTATACGGCTGTGGTGGTACACAAACTGATCGAATATTCCTTTGGCGATCGCGCAGCGCGGGTTGAATTTGCTGATAGCCCGAAAGGCGTTATGGTCCGCGTGACTTTCGATAGTGAGCCAACGCATTCCATCGAACAGCAGCGCGACGGGTGGCAGGCCATTTTGAATAATTTTACTCGTCATGTTGAAACAGGCAGGTAGCAGTAAACGCACTGTGCTGCCTTACTCCTCCATCGAGCGGACGCCTTCGGCAAGCTACGCTTGTCTCCAGCCGCCGCTCATGTCGAAACGTTCCGCCGACTACCGGACCCCATTCACGGAGGAGGAGAACATGAAAAAGTCGGACTCGACCGAGGGCCAGTCGGCATCCGAGCTGATCGACCAAAGAATCGCCGAGCTCGGGGACTGGCGCGGGGAGACCTTGAGCAGGATGCGCCAGCTCATCAAAGAGGCAGACCCGGACGTCGTGGAGGAATGGAAGTGGATGGGCACTCCCGTATGGTCGCACGACGGAATCATCTGCACCGGCGAGTCTTACAAGTCGATAGTGAAGTTGACCTTCGCCAAGGGGGCTTCGTTGGAGGACCCGGCCAAGCTCTTTAACTCAAGCCTCGACGGAAACGTAAGGCGCGCGATTGATATCCATGAGGGGGAGGAGGTCGACGCGGACGCGTTCAAGGAGCTCATCCGTGCCGCGATCGCCCTCAATACATCCGTCGTAAAGGCAAGGCAAAGGCGAGCGAAGTAGGCTACCTGTGCTGCGCCGTAGCACCGTATTCGTCGGCAGATTAGGCCTTTTTTTGAGATGGCTCCTCTTGTCGAGCCGTCATGTCTACATACCGCCCAAGGACTCTCCATGAAGCTTTACTCGCTCTTTCTGCTGATGGCCACCGCCACGGTGTTCAGTCCCGGCCCCGGGGTCGTCATGACGCTCAGCAATGCCCTGCGCTATGGTATGCGTGGCACCTTTGGCGGCATTCTGGGGATTGCTTGCGGCGCTCTGGCGGTCGCGGCGATTTCGGCCACCAGTCTCGGGGTGCTGCTTGCCGCCTCGGCCCTGGCTTTTACCGTCCTCAAGCTCATCGGTGCCGCTTATCTCATCTATCTCGGCATTCGGCTTTGGCGGGCGCCTCCTTTCCGGTTCGCGGAGCAATCTGTACACGAGGCGAGTTTCGGCAAACGCTTTCTTGAAGGGCTGTCCCTGCAGCTCACCAATCCGAAGGCGATTTTCTTCTTCCTCTCGGTGTTTCCTCAGTTCATCGATCCGGCGAGGAATTACCCGATCCAGTTCGCCACGCTGGTGCTGACGTACAGCTCCTTGGTTGTCGTCATTCACTGTAGCTACGCGCTATTTGCCAAGCGTGCCAAAGGCTGGCTGGTGTCCGAGCGCGGTGGCCGCACGGTCAACAAGGCAGCCTGGGTGACGTTTGTGTTCTTCGGCGCCGCGCTGGCAACGGCTAAGCGGTGATGCATGGCTCTTCCTATATGGACTCCCTGGCAAGCAGGAAATTGATCCCCACAGGAAACATGATGACTCATTGGCCTTCGCCTGAAATCGTCGTGTAACGTCAGCTCGATGCCTACAACGCTCGTGACCTCGACGCCTGGCTCGCTACCTACGCCGACGATGCGCAGCAAGCGGAGGGGGCATGACGTATTTCCCGGTAGTTATTTCGTATTCTCTCGTCACAGATCGTTCTGTGGCACGCTGTCCAGTATGATTTTTGCCATGCATTCTGGATGGTGGCGTAAAAAATACGTCTTTTAGGACCGCTACTTCTAGGCGGCAAGGAGCCGGATTTTTTTTACTCTCTCAACCGGAGGTCTCGTGAAATAGGTGGCGTACTACACAGGACCCTGAATCCTCGCTTATACGACCTTTCTTCTCTATAGCTAAAGTTGCAGTGGGGAAACTGACGCAAGGAGGAAGCTGGAATCGAACGCCTTTCATTTCTCGCCGTGAGGCGCTCGACACGTACGCACAATCCAGGCGGGAGGAGGTTACAACCATGCCGAAGTTCATCGATGCCCATCCCATGACGCCATTCACGGCAGACGAGCTGAACAAGTTACAGAATGCGCCGCCGGACGAGTTCGGCGTTACGCACCACGACATCCTGTTCAGCGAGAAGGACAACAAGATCTATTGCGTGCTGGACGCCCCGAACGCCGAAGCGGTCCATAAGCATCATGCGAAGGCCGGTATCAAGTGTGATTGGGTCCAGGAAGTGAAATCGACGCGCGGGTGACCGATAGCCCTTGGCCTGCGTCCGCGCGGAGGTACCCCCGGGGTCCGAAACCCAGAGGCTTTCCCGTTCTGGCTTAGCGGGGACTGGGGGAGCCTCCCTAGCCTGCCAGCCGCCCCGGCCTCGGGATCTCCGAGAAGGGGTACGCGCACGCCAGGTTTCCCCCAGGATGCGCCTGAGCGGCCGGGCCTAACAACAGGTTGCACGGGACGCGGCTTCGCCACGCCCGTGAACCTGGGCGTTATGCCTAATCACTGAAGAACTCAAATGACGGTGACAGTTGTCGAGCTGATCGGCGTAGGCCTCGGCGCCCTCGTGTGGGGCCTGTCGCATCTGATCTACCACGCGGGGGCTCCGCCTATTGCCATCACCTGGGGGGCATTGACAGTTGCTGCCGCTGGACTGGCACTGTTGCGTCCGGGTGTGAGGTGGCAAACGGGCAGCGGAGTCGGGATCGGCCTCCTGGCCGTGACCGCCGTGCAGATCATCGTGGACGGCATCCGAGACCCGACATCGCACAATCTGTTTCCGTTCGAGATCGTGATCGCGCTCGCACTCGGATTCCCTCCGGCCGTCCTCGGAGTCTTGCTGGGCAACCTTGTGAGGCGAAAAGTGCCCGCGCCGCAGCTCGGCGGCATCGCACTCGTGACGCTAGCGCTGGGGGTTGCAGCGGCATCCGCAATAGCCACCGCATCCGACATGAACAGGATGGAGACCCTCGCTTTGAAAAAAGTCGGGGCTCTCAGCGCCGCGCAGCACGCGTTTCGCGCCGCTCATCCGCTGCGTGGCTTTACGTGCAATCTGGGCGAGCTGGGAGTGCCGTTCAGCGGCCCGATCAATAAGAATCATCCCGCTGAGAGCTATCGCTTGGGCCGCGTGGTCTATCGCGGCGGGACGGCTGTAATCGAGGACGGGTACCGATACTCCGTGAAATGCGAAGACAAACCCGACCCGCAGGCGTTATTCATCCTGACTGCGCGGCCGCTGGACAGCATACGGCGGCCGCCGGACATTTTCTGTGCAGGGCCCGATGGGGCAATCCGCTCTGTCAGGTTCGGGAAGCTGTACTCATGTATTGCAGAGGGGCGGATCGTCGAAATCCTAAACTGAGAAGGCCGGACCAAATTGTGTGCTATCAAGGAAAAATAAATCTGTCCCGTCCCCTTTTTAAGGCGATTTTCTTCTTTCTCTCGGTGTTTCCACAGTTCATCGATCCTGTGAAGAGCTACCCGATTCAGTTTGCCACGCTGGTGCTGACGTACAGTGCCTTGGTCGTCCTCTTTCATTGCGCTTACGCGCTGTTCGCCAAGCGTGCAAAAGGCTGGTTGGTATCCGAGCGTGGTGGTCGCACGGTCAACAAGGCGGCCGGGGCGACGTTTGTGTTCTTTGGTGCCGCGCTGGCAACGGCTAAGCGGTGATGCACGGCTCCCCACCTGCCGCCAGCAAGGGGCGGGGGAGTGTTCGATGCTTCGATGCCCCCTCCGCGCCGCAGCCGTCTAAGCTGGTAGTCACGACCATTCTCAGTCGTGATGAGACTCGGTTAGGAGAGGCATCATGCAACGCATTCAAAGGATCACCCCCTGCCTATGGTTTGACGACCAGGCCGAGGAGGCGGCAGGGTATTACACCTCCATCTTCAAGAACTCACGGATCGTCGGCCTGACCCGCTACGGCGAGGCGGGGTATGAAATCCATGGCAGGCCGGCGGGAACGGTCCTGACCGTGGAGTTCGAGCTGGATGGCCAGGCCTTTACCGCCCTCAACGGCGGCCCGGTATTCACTTTCAACGAGGCCGTCTCGTTCCAGGTCAGCTGCGAGACGCAGGAAGAGGTGGACTATTACTGGGAAAAACTCTCCGAAGGCGGGGATGAAGCGGCGCAACAGTGCGGCTGGCTCAAGGACAGGTACGGGGTGTCCTGGCAGGTGGTGCCCACCGTGCTGCCCCAGATGCTCAGCGATGCCGATTATGCAAAATCCGAGCGCGTCATGACCGCCCTGCTGCAAATGAAAAAGCTCGATATCGCCGCCTTGCAACGGGCCTACGATGGGGCGGGTGCGGCTTGACCCGATGTGTCAATCCGGCCGCGGCGCAGGCGGCCACGTGCCACTGTGGCGGGTAAGAAGGGTGGATCGGAGCTAAACTATCATGCCAATTGGCTGATAACCGCGTCGCTGTTGTCAGCCTCACGATGGCTAACTTCAGGGAGCAAGCAATGGCCCAGTACACCGCCGAAGTGCTTTGGCTGCGCGGCGAGCAGGATTTCCTTGGCAATCGTTATAGCCGCCGGCACCTGCTGCGCTTCGATGGCGGCGTGGAGGTGCCGGGTTCCTCGTCGCCGCACGTCGTGCCCGTGCCGATGTCCGACACCGCCGCCGTCGATCCGGAGGAGGCCTTCGTGTCGTCGCTGTCCAGTTGCCACATGCTGTGGTTCCTGTCGATCGCCGCCAAGCGCAAGTTCTGTGTCGACCGCTATTTCGATGCCGCTCTCGGGGTCATGGAGAAGGATGCGGCGGGCAAGATGGCGATGACCGTCGTCACGCTGCGGCCGGAGGTGACGTTTTCCGGGGAGCGGCTTCCCACGAGGGAACAGCTCGACGCGATGCACCACGAGGCGCACGAGGAGTGCTTCATCGCCAATTCGGTCAAGACCGAGGTGCGCTGCGAGCCGGTGTACGGGGGGCTTTGATCTGTCGTTGCGGCGGGCCTTGAATAGCGCTGCGGTGGGTCGAATATCCGGAAAGGAAGCGAAGCCATGAAACCGCGAATCAGCATGATCACGCTGGGCGTTGCCGACTTGCCGCGCGCCGTTCAATTTTACGAACAAGGTCTGGGCCTGCCTCGCCATCCGATGGAGGCCGCCGACGTGGCCTTCTTCCCACTCGATGGCACGTGGCTGGCGCTGTATCCGTGGGCGGCCTTGGCTGAAGATGCCACCGTGCCGGCCGAGGGCAGCGGTTTTCGCGGCTGCGCGCTGGCGCACAATGTTTCCACGCGGGAAGAGGTCGACCAGGTGCTGGCCCAGGCGGTGAGCGCCGGCGCACGGCTGGTGAAGCCAGCGCAAGATGCCTTCTGGGGCGGCTATACCGGTTACTTCGCCGATCCGGACGACCATCTCTGGGAAGTGGCGTGGAACCCGTTCATGGCTATCGGTCCGCAGGACCGGTAGGGAATGCTCGGCGTGACAATATCCCCTGGAGTAGAGAATGCACCACCTTGCCCAATTGAACATCGCCAAAACCAGATCCCCGCTGGATGACCAGGGAATGAGGGAGTTCGTCGACAATCTGGAGCCGATCAATCAGTTGGCGGAACAAAGCCAAGGCTTTGTCTGGCGGCTGAAAGACGACAGCGGCGATGCGACCAGCATCAGTGCTTTCGACGATGCGTCGATCATCGTGAACATGTCGGTCTGGGATTCGGCGGAGTCGCTGAAGGCCTTCGTCTATAACAGCAACCACGCCGCTTTCGTCAAACGGCGCCGGGAGTGGTTCGAGCGTATCACCGAGTCGTACTACGTGCTGTGGTGGGTGCCGGCCGGGCACATCCCCACCGTCGAGGAAGCCAAGGAGCGGCTGGCGCATCTGCAGGAAAACGGCGAGTCGCCCTATGCCTTCAGCTTCAAAAGCAGTTACCAGGGTGTGGACGCCGTTGAGCATGCCCAGGGCTGATCATCTCATCCCGAGCCTTGGCGAGTGCTCTGCGGCACTCGTCTTGTCGTAAAAGGAGTCACGTCATGATGTACCGAGGAAGCTGTCATTGTGGGCAGATCGCGTTCGAAGTGGAAGGTGATCTCACCCAGGTCATGGACTGCAACTGTTCGATCTGCCGTCGCAAGGGCTCGCTGATGTGGTTCGTGCCGCGCCAGCAACTGCGCCTGCTGACGCCGGAAGCGGATATGGGCACCTACACCTTCAACAAGCACGTCATCCAGCACCATTTCTGTCCGAAATGCGGCATTCATCCTTTCGGCGAGGGGAGTGACCCGGCGGGGAACGCCATGGCGGCAGTCAACGTGCGCTGTCTCGACGACGTCGATCTGGACGCGCTGACGGTCAAGCACTTCGACGGCCGCGCACTGTGAGCGCCTGTGGTCATTGCGCCGTTGGCGTGCCCGCTCATGTGTTGTTCAGTCAGCATTCATCAGGATTCGCATGGTGCTGATTGCCAAAACCCTCGCCTTGTTCGTCGCCACCGCGCTGGCGGAGATCATGGGCTGCTATCTGTTTTCACCGCGCCAGGGCTGAGTGGCGGGTGGTGCGGTTGGTCGGATAACGGAGGAAACACGATGGCGGTGTATATCGTCAGGCTGGGCAGCGAGCGGCTGGCGGGGGAGGGGCTGCGCATCGGCACCGTGCGCCGTCCGCCGCGCGGGGTGCCGAAGAGCGAGTTTGCGGCGCAGAACTGGTACGACGTGTGGTACCCCAACCTGGCGCCCAGCGCGGAGACGGTCAAGCTGGCGCAGCAGGCCAAGACGGAGCGCGACTGGGCGGCCTTCGTCAAACAGTACCGCGCCGAGATGGCGACGCCGGACAACAGCCGCACGCTCGATCTGCTGGCGGCGCTGTCGCACCAGAGCAGCTTTTCCGTCGGCTGCTATTGCGCCGAGGAGGCGCACTGCCACCGCTCGGTGCTGCGTGTCTTGCTCGCCGAGCGCGGCGCGGACGTGCGCTGACGCTCAGGGGGGGCCGAAGACCGGGCCCTGTTGCGCCTTCAAGCCGCCGGAGCCAGGCTGGCCAGATAGAGGGCGACTTCCTCTTCGATCCACGCGGTGAAATCGCGCTGCTTGGTCTGCGAGCTCTCGCGCTGAGGCCAGACCAGCCAGTGCGGGTAGGCATAGGGCACACGGATATCGGTCAGCTGCACCAGCTCCCCGCGCTGCAGGGCAGCGTGTACCAGGCTGCGCCGTTCTAGTGCAACCCCCATGCCGAGGCGCACCGCCTCCATGACCAGGTTGGAGTCGTTGATCCACAGCCCGGCGTTACCCGGCTCCTCCACGCCGGCGGCGCTGCACCAGCCCAGCCAGGATTCCACGGTGCGGATGATGGGGCCGGAGACGACTTCCTGCGCCGTTTGTGGCAGACGGCCGCCGTTGAAGGCGGGCGAGGCCACCACCACCAGCTCGTCGTCGAACAGCCGTTTCTGCGCCAGGCCTTCCCAGCCGCCCTGGCCCATGCGTACGCCGATATCCACCAGCCCTTGGCGCAGGTCCTGGATATCCAGGCTGGCGCGCAGGCTGACGCGGTAGTGGGGATGGCGGGCGTAGAAGCGCGGCAGGCGCGGCAGCAGCCAGTGCAGCCCGAACGAGGGCAGCACCGCAACCACCACCTCGTCCACGCGCGGCCGGGCGCGCACCAACCGCGTGGCCTCGGTGATTTCCCCCAGCCCGATCCGGATCTGCAGGGCGTACAGCCTGCCATCCTCGCTCAGGCGCAGGCCGCGGCCTTCGCGGATGAACAGGGCGATCCCCAGCAAGTCTTCCAGCAGCTTGATCTGCTGGCTGATGGCAGAGTGGGTGACGTGCATTTCCGCTGCCGCCAAGGTGATGCTGCCCAGGCGGGCCACCGCTTCGAAACTGCGCAGCGCGGGCAAGGGGGGAAGTGTGCTCATGTAAGTAAAACTAACATAGACGACAAATAAATATCGATTTTTTCTGGCTCTTCTGATGCTTATAGTAAACCCAGGTACTGAACAGGAGAGTCATCATGCA
>JACPUY010000021.1 GCA_016192025.1 Pseudogulbenkiania sp.
CGAGGTCAACAGGGCGCCGGCGGCGCGGCGCCACAGCGTGCCGGCCAGGCTGGCGGCGGCGCTGACTGGCGAGGCGCTGAACCAATAATCGCCCTTGCCCTCGGTGCGGCGGGTGATCCACTTGGCGATGGGGGGCGCGTTCTCTTCGGCGGTTTTCTCGAACAGATCCCAGACCGCCATCAGCTGTTCGGAGCGGCCGATCAGGAAGCCGAGATCGCTGCTGAGCTTGTCGACCAGCGCGGCCTCGCTGCCCTTGTCCTTGCGTGCTTCACCCAAGGCGTCGTTCATCGACGTCAGGTGCTTGTAGACCATCCGCGCCGACATGGCGAGGTTGGCGGCCGGCACGGTGAAGCGCTCGGGCAGGATGCCGTCGTCGATCAGCCAGGTCGGTTCCAGATTGTCGCTGCTGGCGGCCAGCGCTTCTTCGCCTTCCAGCAGCCACAGCCATTCGGTCAGCGTTTCCATGCAGGCGCCAGCGGCCTCGATGGCCTGGCTGGCCAGCTCGCTCTTGTTGGTCAGGCTGTCGACCCGGGGGGCGACGGCGGCGACTTTTTCCAGCCAGAACATGGCTTGCGCCAGCGAGTGTTCGGCCGAGAACTGGTTGACGGCCTTCTTGGCCAGGTGATGCGCCTCGTCGATGCAGTAGAAGCTGTCGTCCGGCGCCGGCAGGATGACACCGCCGCCCATCGCGACGTCGGCCAGCATCAGGTCGTGGTTGGCGACCACCACGTCCACCGTTTCCAGCGTTTCGCGGGCGAGGTAGAACGGGCATTCGGCGCGGTTGGGGCAGGCGGCTTTCAGGCAGCTGTGGCGGTCGTTGGTGACGCGGCTCCACAAGCCATCCTCGATCATCTCTTGCCAAGTGTCACGGTCGCCGTTCCAGCGCCGGTAATAGAAGGCGTCGGCCATCTGGCGCAGCGCTTCCAGTTCCTCCGCCTGCGGTTTGCGGTCCCACAGCGCCATCTCCGGTTCCGGCGCCAGCAACTGGCCTTGGGCCGAGTCGGCGGTCAGCTGGTAGAGACGGTGCGGGCAGAGGTAGCGCCCGCGCCCCTTGGCCAGGGCGAAGGTGAGCGGCAGTCCGCTGTTGTCCACCACGAACGGCAGGTCGCGGTTGACCAGTTGCTCTTGCAGCGCGACGGTGGCGCTGGTGACCACCAGCTTCTTGCCGCGTGCACGGGCCATGACGCCGCCCGCCAGCAGGTAGGCCAGGCTCTTGCCGACCCCGGTTGGCCCCTCGACCACAACGATGCTCTCTCCCTCGCGCTCGGGTAGCTCGTCACCCTCCTTGCTCTTGCTGCGAGAGAAGGCGTTGGCAATTTCCGCCAGCATGCGGCGCTGCGCGTTGCGCGGGCGGAAGCCCGGCAGGTTGTCGGCAATGGCGCGGTAGTGGTCGCGAATGGCGTCTTTTTCGGCATCGGTCAGCATGGAGCGGATTTTACCCGAAGGGGGGATTGTGCGCCTGCATAATGACGCCCCGTCGTCTGCGGGCTAGGATGAGGACAAAACTAGCCTGTGAGCAGAATGTCATAGTGGCAGGAAGTCAGCGTCATTGCGCTGAGTCAGGAGGGGCGGCATATGACACCCGTGAGCCGAGTGCTGGTGGTGAGCGACGATGCCACATGGCTGGCCGAAGTGCTGGCTGGGCTGGGGGCGGCGGCAGTGCAGCTGGAAAATCCCTTTGGCCTCACCTTCATGGGGGCGGCTCATTTGAGCGACGCCCTGGAGAGGGTTGCGGCCGATGGTGACGTCCAGATTGTGCTGATCGACAAGCAGCTGCATGAGAAAGGTGTGACCCAGCCAGCCGTGCAACTGGCCAACCGGATCATGGCCTTGCGCCCCGAGCTGTCCTTGTACATCCTGCTGGTGGACGACGATCAGAAATTGCTGGTCGAGGAGATGGCCAGCCATGTTGTGGACGGCTATTTCTACCGCGACGAACCGGATTTCAGCGGCTGGTTCCGCATCCTGTCGGCCGAGCTGGCCGAAAAATCGGCCACGCCATTCTATGACAGGCTGAAATTGTACGTCCGCATGGCCAAGGATTCCTGGCATACCCCGGGTCACTCCGGCGGCGACTCGTTGAAAGGCAGCCACTGGGTCGGCGACTTCTACGACTTTGTCGGCGAGAACATGCTGCGGGCCGATCTGTCGGTGTCGGTGCCGATGCTCGATTCGCTGCTGCACCCGATAGGGGTGATCGCCGAGGCGCAGGCACTGGCCGCCAAGGCATTCGGTGCGAAGAAGACCTATTTCGCCACCAACGGCACCTCGACGTCCAACAAGGTCATTTTCCAGACGCTGCTGACGCCGGGCGACAAGCTGCTGCTGGATCGCAACTGCCATAAGTCGGTTCATCACGGTGTCATCCTGTCCGGTGCCCGGCCGGTGTATCTCGACTCATCGATCAATCGCCAGTACGGCATTTTCGGGCCGGTGCCCAAAGAGACGCTCATCGCCGCCATCGAGGCCCACCCCGACGCGCGCGTGCTGATCCTGACCTCGTGCACTTACGACGGGCTGCGCTACGACCTCGAGCCGATCGTCGAGGCGGCGCATGGCAAGGGCATCAAGGTCGTGGTAGACGAAGCTTGGTACGGTTTTGCCCGCTTTCATCCGGTGTTTCGGCCAACCGCGCTGGAGGCGGGCGCTGACTATGTCACGCAAAGCACCCACAAGGTACTCTCGGCGTTCTCGCAGGCTAGCATGATCCACGTCAACGACCCGGCGTTCGACGAACATCTGTTCCGCGAGACGTTCAACATGCACGCCTCCACCAGCCCGCAATACAATCTGATCGCCAGTCTCGACGTGGCGCGCAAGCAGGCGGTGATGGAAGGTTACCGGCTGCTCGAACGCACGCTCAAGCTGGCGCAGGAGCTACGGCAGAAGATCAATTCCACCGGGGCGTTCCGTGTACTGGAGTTGGGCGACCTGTTGCCGGAGGAGGTGCAAGGGGACGGTATCCGGCTTGATCCGACCAAGCTGACGGTCGACATTTCCCACTCTGGCTTCAGTACCGACGAACTGCGGCAGGCGCTGTTCGAGCGCTACAACATCCAGGTGGAGAAGTCGACATTCAGCACTATTACGCTGTTGCTGACGATTGGCACCACGCGCAGCAAGGTGTCGCGGCTGCACGATGCCATGCTGCGGCTGGCAAAGGAGAAGCGGCCGCCGCGTACGCCGCGACGCATGCCGGAGGTGCCCCATTTCAGCCGGCTGGCCTGCCTGCCGCGCGATGCCTTCTACGAGCACGGAGAGCGTCTTCCCCTGCTCGATGACGAAGGCCGGCCGAATGCCGATCTGGTCGGGAGGGTGTGTTGTGACCAGATCGTCCCGTATCCGCCGGGCATTCCAGTGCTGGTGCCGGGGCAGGTGATCGACGAGAGCATCCTGTCCTACCTGGCTCGCCTGCAAAAGGCACAAAAAGCCATGGAAATGCATGGTTTGGCAGAAGAGGGTGGTGATTACGTGGTGCGGGTGCTAAGTTCGGCAGAGCTTTTGTCGTTGCCTGGCAGGATATTGTTCAGCTGATTGCTTGCCAGTCTGGCCGATTTCCGATAAATATAAGGTTTGTCGCATTTGTGTAAGTTTTTGGCCTGTTGGCCGCCTGTTGCGACGTCCTGACGGACCGATCAGATTTTGAGACCAGCGTGTAGTACGTGCCGCCGCGCAAGACTTCCGGGCCCGGCGGCCATTTATTTTGGATTGTGACCATGACGCAAGTAAGACATTACCTGCAATTCAGTGACCTGAACCGCGACGATTACCAATACCTCTTTCAGCGTGCCCAGGTACTGAAGCGACGACATGGCTCGGGAGAACTGTACCGTCCGCTGGTAGGCAAGGTGATGTCGATGGTGTTCGAGAAGAACTCGACCCGCACCCGGGTGTCGTTCGAGGCGGGCATGTCCCAGCTCGGCGGCCACGCCATGTTCCTCGACGCCAATACCTCGCAGCTGGGTCGCGGCGAACCGATCGAGGACACCGCGCGGGTGCTGTCGCGCATGAGCGATATCATCATGATCCGTACCTTCGAACAGTCCAACGTCGAGCGTCTCGCCGCGAACTCGCGCGTGCCGGTGATCAATGGCCTGACCAACGAATACCACCCGTGCCAGATCCTGGCCGACATCCTGACCTTCATCGAGCATCGCGGTCCGATCCAGGGCAAGACCGTCGCCTGGGTCGGCGACGGCAACAATATGTGCCGTACCTGGCTGCAGGCCGCCAAGCTGCTGGATTTCAAGCTCAAGGTGGCGACGCCGGTGGGCTACGAGCTGAAGGCCATCGATGGCCAGCATTACGGTCCCGAGCATTTCGAGCCCGGCCACAGTGCCCAGCACGCCGTGGCCGGTGCCGATCTGGTGACCACCGACGTGTTCACCAGCATGGGGTTCGAGGCCGAGTCGGTGGCGCGCATGGAGGCCTTCCGCGACTACCAGATCACCGCCGAGCTGATGCGGCACGCCAAGCCGGACGCGCTGTTCATGCACTGTCTGCCGGCGCACCGTGGCGAGGAAGTGGCCGCCGAGGTGATCGATGGACCGCAAAGCGTAGTGTGGGACGAAGCTGAAAACCGTATGCACGGACAGAAAGCCCTAATAGAATACTTATTGCTGGGTCGTGTAGACGACTGAGAACCTATCCCATTAGGCGGCTGCGCCTGTGCATCTTGAGTGCCGGCGGACTGCGTGCGAATCTTTGATTCGCTCAGCGATTCGGAATCCTCATGGACGCTGTGTCCATTCCGGTTCCTGTGCTCCGGCGGCACTCAACCTGCTTTGGCTCGCTCGCCTATTGAAATAGGTTCTACATTCCAGTAATGGAATCCTGAATATTTCGCCGAAAGAAAATCGTAATGTCTGACATTAATAAAGTAGTGCTGGCCTATTCGGGCGGCCTGGATACCTCGGTTATCCTCAAATGGTTGCAAGACACCTATCAGTGTGAAGTTGTGACCTTCACCGCCGACATCGGCCAGGGTGAAGAAGTCGAGCCAGCGCGCAAGAAGGCCGTGGCACTGGGTATCAAGCCGGAAAACATCTTCATCGACGACCTGCGCGAAGAGTTCGTGCGCGACTTCGTGTTCCCGATGTTCCGCGCCAACGCCATCTACGAGGGCGAGTACCTGCTGGGCACCTCAATCGCCCGTCCGCTGATCTCCAAGCGCCAGA
>JACPUY010000022.1 GCA_016192025.1 Pseudogulbenkiania sp.
CCCGACCAAGGCGCAGCAGACCTTCTCCACCGCCGACGACAACCAGACTGCGGTGACCATCCATGTGCTGCAGGGCGAGCGCGAGAAGGCTTCGGCCAACAAGTCGCTGGGCCAGTTCAACCTGTCCGACATCCCGGCGGCGCCGCGCGGCTTGCCGCAGATCGAAGTGACCTTCGACATCGACGCCAACGGCATCCTGCACGTGTCGGCCAAGGACAAGGGCACCGGCAAGGAAGCCAAGATCACCATCCAGGCATCCTCCGGCCTGTCCGAGGAAGAAATCCAGCGCATGGTGAAGGACGCCGAGGCCAACGCCGAGGAAGACAAGAAGCTGCACGAGCTGGTACAGGCGCGCAACCAGGGCGAAACCATGATCCATTCGGTGAAGAAGTCGCTGGCCGAGCACGGTGACAAGATCTCGGCCGAAGAAAAAGCCGCCATCGAAGCCGCGCTGAAGGAAGCCGAAGAAGTGGTGAAGGGCGACGATAAGGAAGCCATCGACGCCAAGGTACAGGCACTGATGACCGCCTCGCACAAGCTGGCCGAGCAGATGTACAGCCAGGCCCAGGCCGAAGCGGGTTCGGCCGAAACCGCCAGCGCCGGCAAGCAGGACGAAGGCGACGTGGTGGATGCCGAGTTCGAAGAAGTGAAGGACAAGAAGTAAGCGCTCTTGTTCCTAGAGAGGCACAGGGTTCCGGGGGCTTTCCTCTGGCCTCTGTGCCTTTCCTGTTTCGGAATCCCCTTTTCGGCCGGCCCCGACGGGTGGCCCCAAGGTAGAACAGCATGTCCAAACGTGATTATTACGACACTCTCGGCGTCAATCGCGATGCCTCTGACGATGACATCAAGAAGGCGTACCGCAAGCTGGCGATGAAGCACCACCCGGACCGCAACCCGGACAGCAAGGAAGCCGAAGAGAAGTTCAAGGAAGTCAAGGAAGCGTACGAAATCCTGTCCGACGGGCAGAAACGGGCGGCCTACGACCAATTCGGCCACGCCGGGGTCGATCCGAACGCAGCCGGTCCCCGCGGCGGCCAGGGCTTCGGTGATTTCGCCGACGCCTTCTCCGACATCTTCGGCGACATCTTCGGCGGGCGCGGCGGTGGCGGCCGCTCCAACGTGTACCGTGGTGCCGACCTGCGCTACAACATGGAAATCACGCTGGAAGAGGCGGCGCGCGGCTGCGAGAAGCAGATCCGCATCCCGTCGCACGACAACTGCGACGTCTGCCACGGCAGCGGTGCCAAGCCCGGCACCCAGCCCAGAACCTGCCCGACCTGCGGCGGTCACGGCCAGGTGCGCGTGAGCCAGGGCTTCTTCTCGATCCAGCAGACCTGCCCGACCTGCCACGGCAGCGGCAAGCAGATCACCGACCCGTGCCACAAGTGCCACGGCGCCGGTCAGATCAAGACCCACAAGACGCTGAACGTCAAGATTCCGCCCGGCGTGGACGAGGGCGACCGCATCCGTCTGTCCGGCGAGGGCGAGGCGGGGCAGAACGGCGGCCCGGCGGGCGACCTGTACGTGGTGACCCACATCAAGGCGCACCCGGTGTTCCAGCGCGACGGCATGGATCTGCACTGCGAGATGCCGATTTCCTTCGCCACGGCGGCGCTTGGCGGCGAGGTGGAAATCCCCACGCTCGACGGCCTGGCCAAGGTGAAGATCGCGCCGGAAACCCAGTCCGGTCGCCAGTACCGGCTGCGCGGCAAGGGCATCAAGGCGGTACGCGGTTCCGACTACGGCGACCTGATGTGCCACGTCATTGTGGAAACTCCAGTCAACCTGACCGAACGGCAGCGCGAACTGCTGCGCGAGTTCGAGTCGATCAGCCAGGGCGATACCGCGATGCACAACCCGCGCGCTAAGTCGTTCATGGACAAGCTGAAGGACTTTTTCGGTTGATTCGGCGTAGTGAAAAAGCAACGGCGACCTTGTTGGCCGCCGTTTTTTATTGTTATTTTTGTCTTTTATTTAGATGGATTTCTTGTTTTTTTGCCATATTTTGGAGAATTTTGGCGAGGCATTGCTTTTTTGGAGTTTGTAGACAGTTTTTTGTAGTCATCCGGAAACTTCCTCAGTATCTTTTGCCCCTCTGATGGTTCTGCCCGGCTCGACACGGCTAGCGGACAGGAACCCTGATAACAACAAAGACGGCGCATCCCGCTACCGTCCGACAACAACCTGTATCAACAGAGTCCCGGAGAAACCCAAGATATGATGGAATTAGTCGATTTTCTCAACGGCTGGATCTGGAGCAAGGCGCTGATTTTCCTGTGCCTCGGCGTCGGTCTGTTCTTCTCGCTGCGTAGCCGCTTCGCCCAGGTGCGCCACTTTGGCGAAATGATCCGCCTGATGTTTGACGGCAAGTCCAGCGACAGCGGCGTGTCGTCGTTCCAGGCGCTGGCGATGACGTTGGCGGGCCGCGTCGGCACCGGCAACATCGCCGGTGTCGCTACCGCCATCACCTTCGGTGGTCCGGGCGCTGTGTTCTGGATGTGGGTAGTGGCCTTCCTTGGAGCCAGCTCGGCCTATGTCGAGTCCACGCTGGGCCAGATCTACAAGGAAAAGATCAACGGCGAATACCGTGGCGGCCCCGCCTTCTACATCGAGAAGGGGCTGGGCATGAAGCGTTACGCGCTGTTCTTTGCCATCGCCACCATCTTTGCCTGCGGCCTGCTGTTGCCGGGCACCCAGTCCAACTCGATCGCCGCCGGCCTGCAGAATGCCCTGGGCATCGACCCGAACGTGACTGCGGCCCTGCTGGCGGTGATGCTCGGCTTCATCATCTTCGGCGGCGTCAAGCGCATTGCCTCGTTTGCCGAGATCGTGGTGCCGTTCATGGCGCTGGGCTACATCCTGGTGGCCTGCGTGGTGGTGGCGCTGAACATTCATCAGCTGCCGCACGTGCTCAGCCTGATCCTCAATAGCGCCCTCGGCATGGATGCCGGTTTCGGCGCCATCCTCGGCATGGCGATCCAGTGGGGGGTGAAGCGCGGGGTGTATTCCAACGAAGCCGGCCAGGGTACCGGCCCGCATGCGTCGAGCGCCGCGTCGGTATCACACCCGGCCAAGCAGGGTCTGGTGCAGGCGTTCTCGGTCTACGTCGACACCCTGTTCGTGTGCTCGGCGACCGCCTTCATGCTGCTGATCACCGGCCAGTACAACGTACAGGGCGCGGACGGCAAGGCGCTGTTTACCGGCATCGCCGGCGTGGCCGCTGGCCCGGGCTACACCCAGACCGCGATGGAAAACATCATGCCGGGCTTCGGTTCGATCTTCGTGGCCGTGGCGCTGTTCTTCTTCGCCTTCACCACCATCGTGGCCTACTACTACATCGCCGAAACCAACATCGCCTACATCAACCGCAAGGTGAACCGCCCATGGCTGACGCTGGTGCTGAAGTTCGGCCTGATGGCCGCGACTGTCTACGGCAGCGTCAAGACCGCCGATCTGGCCTGGGGCCTGGGCGACATCGGCGGGGGCCTGATGGCGTGGCTCAACATCACCGCCATCCTGATGCTGCAAAAGCCGGCCTTCATCGCGCTGCGCGACTATGAAGCGCAGAAGGCTCAGGGTCTGGATCCGGTGTTCCATCCGGAGAAGCTTGGCATCAAGAACGCCGACTACTGGACCGGCCATCAGGCGGAAGACAATCTGGAAGCCGAGCGTCAGCACGGTGGCCAGCCGGTCTACGAAAAGATGTAAGCCGCAACCCCCCCTATATTTCGTCTCTGCACGCCGGATAACCTCCGGCGTGTTTTTTTTGCGCACCCGGCGGAGAGGGCAGGGCTGCCCGGTCTAGAATGGCGGATACTGAAAATAAGCCGGGCTCTGCCCGTTTGCACATAAGGTTGCTCGAAGCATGGATATCTTTCACGAAACGTGGTTCTGGGTCGTGGTGATCGGTGCGCCTCTGGTGTCGGTGATCGGGACGCTGATACGCTTGGCGCGCAAGGAGCCGCCGATCAAGCTGCCGCCGGGTGTGGTGCCGCAGCCTTACCGTTTTGACGATGAAGAGGACGAGGATGCCCAGCCCGGGACGCCGCCGGCCGCCTCCGAGGAGAAGGGTGGTCCGGAGGAAGGCAAGGATCGCGCCCGCTGAATGGCAAGTTCGCCCTGTTCGCTGGTCTGGGCCCGGCGGGCTTGCTAAGCTAGTAGCCTTTGCGTGCCTCGCTGCCAGTCCGAGCACGTTGCCACGTTCCGACAGGACCTGAACTCCGATGATTTTTGCCAACCGTTTCTTTCCCGCCACGCGCCTGCGCCGCATGCGCAAGGACGACTTCTCGCGGCGGCTGATGCGCGAAAACGTGCTGACCGCCAACGATCTGATCTACCCGGTATTCGTGCTGGAAGGCACCAACCGCGAAGAGCCGGTCGCCTCGATGCCCGGTGTGACGCGCCAGAGCTTGGACAAGCTGCTGTACACCGCCGAACAGGCGCTGGAACTGGGCATCCCGATGCTGTCGCTCTTCCCGGTGATCGAAAACGGCAAGGACAACGCCGCACAGGAGGCCTACAATCCGGAAGGCTTGGTGCCGACCGTGCTGCGCGAGCTGAAGGCGCGCTTCCCCGAGCTCGGGCTGATGACCGACGGCGCGCTCGACCCCTATACCATCCATGGTCAGGATGGCCTGGTCGACGAGTCCGGTTACGTGCTCAACGAGGAGACCATCGAGGTGCTGGTCAAGCAGGCGC
>JACPUY010000023.1 GCA_016192025.1 Pseudogulbenkiania sp.
CCCGGCCAAAGACTGCATCGAGGTGGTCTCCGCCGGCGGCGGTTATGCCTTTTGGCAAGCGGTAGGTGAAGGCGCGAATCAGGCCGGGAAGGAGCTGGGCATCGATATCTACTTTCGTGGCCCGTCCAAGGAGGAAGACCGCGATGCCCAGGAAACCATCGCCAACATGATGTGGGATCTGCATTGCCAGGCCCTGGTGATCGCGCCCAATGCGCCGGAGCGGGCGCGCTTGGTCGACCAGCTCAACGCCAAAGGCATCCCCACCGTTTACATCGATCGCGATACCGGCGGCGCCGACGTTGCGGCGGTCGTCGCGACGAATAACTTCGCGGCAGGTCAGTTGGCCGGGAAGGAAATGGCTAAGGCCTTGGCGGGGAAAGGCAGGGTGGTCTTGCTGCGGGAAAAAGAGGATGTCGTTTCGACGGAGGACCGCGCCCGAGGCTTCATCGAGAGCGCCACCCGGACGGGGTTGAAAGTGGTACGCGATGCCTATATCGGCACGTCGGCCGGCGATGCACGAGTCCAGGCGGAAAAAGTGCTCACGGCGCTGCGCGGCAAGATCGATGGCGTCTTTACCCCCAACGAGTCGACCACCCTGGGCGCCGTGATCCAATTGAAGAAAATGGGCCTGGCCGGCAAAGTCGTGCATATCGGGTTCGACACCAATCAGCTTCTTATCTCTGCCGTTCGGCTGGGGGATCTCCATGGGCTGGTGGTGCAGCGGCCCCGCGAGATGGGATACCGCGGTGTTTATCTTGCCCACCGCAAAACGCTGGGACAGGTGATCGAGACCCGGAACATTGATACCGGGGTTGTCTTCGTCACCAAGACGAATATGGATCAGCCCGAGATCGCCAAGGAGTTGTACTGAAGCGTTCCCAAGTCGTCACCCGCCATAACCCGTAAGGCGCCATGCGCTGCGTTCCGCTTGCCGCCTGGCTGATGGCCGTTCAAGCCAGCCAGCGTCCCGGCGCGATGGTCAGGAAGCTGAGCGCGAGATTCATTCCCTCCGCTGGCTTTCCATTGGCAGGGTCAAGGCTATGCTGCAAACGGTGCCATCGCGGCGAGCCTGGCGCACTGTCGCCGCACGCCATCGAGCATCGCATCGGCCATATCCATCGGGAAATCCGCCGGCAGCCGGGCACTGATATCGGCCAGTACGCCCTCCGTCGCTTCGATCAATTCTTCGATAATGTCCTCGGCGACGTTGGCGTCCAGTCCGACTTGACTCGCCTGTGAGCTCCAGTGCCGCCGCTGGATGTTGTCGAGCAGATAGTGGTTGCTGCTGCCACGTACCGCCATGGCCAGCTTCGCCGTTTGTGGAGCAATCTGATTCCGGTCCGTGCCAATGATCGGATGGGCGGAGAGGATGTCGTAGAGCGGAGTCGACCGATAACGCCTGTCGGGCAGGTGCGCAATGCTGAAATTTTTGGCATGCCCATCCGTTGCGGCCAGCAGCCAGAAGATGATTTGGGTTTTGAAGAAGTTGCGCCTGTCCTGGTCGGCCTGTTCCGATCCACCCAGCACTTCCATGATGCTGGCGATGCCCGGGCCGCCGTCGGCCTGGTATTTGAGCCAGGGAGGCGTGCCGGTCGCTTGGCAGAAATCCTCTTGCGGGAGACGAACAATCCAGCTTCCGTCGCTGGCCAGCTTGCGGTCGAATCGCTCGACAATCAACACCTTCTGATCTTCAAAACAGGCCATCTCGCACGGGGCAACGGCAAGGCCATAGCCGGCAACCAGTTTTGCGCAGAGCCACTCATTCTCGATCGACGTTCGCATGTCGGCCTGCATATTGCCCACCAAGCCTAATGGCAGCTTGAAGATATGGGTTGTCGGGGTGCTTCCCTGCGGAAGCATCCACTGTCCTTCATGGTACAGCAGCGCTGTTTTCTCTTGCGCACCTGCAATCGACAGCCGCAGATCTCCCTCATGACCATGTTTGCCGAGAGCCGTCCCGGCCGTTGCGTCACGGAGCAATTGTGCGACATCGGGCTCGCCCAATGGCTCCCCTGCGATGGAATACAGATCCGTGGGTTCCTCGCCCGGTGGGAGTAACTGCAAAGCGCCGACACAGTCCCGACCGACTGCGGTCAAGAGCTCGAATGGCTCAATGCTGCCAGTCAGGTAACGCTGTGCCAAACGGCGGCGAATGGCCTCGCTATCCGGTAGCAGGTTGTCGAAGAAGGCGGTAACCCGTGTCCCCCGGTAGGCTTGATTGCCAGGAGTGAAGGGGAGGGACAAGGACAATGGCCTGCCTTGCTCATCGGCAATCCACTCCTCGCGATAGACGAAGCTCTCTCCATTGGGGGCCTTCTCCCAGTTGCCGACGAGGATGCCATTCATCCAGATAGCGAGCTTTTGTTTGTGTGAGCGACGCCCCATGCCTACCAGCTCTCTTTTTTCTTGGCAGCCATGGCGACCTGGCGAGTTTTAGCCTGTTTTACCGCTCCCGTGTCTGCCGGGTTGCCCGGGGTCTTGACCACTCTGCCAGTCTTGGCGCGCGCTGCCGAAGTCGAGCCTTTGCTGCCTGGAGCACGGTGGCCGGTTGGAGCGACTGCCTTTAGCCCGGTTTCAACGACAGGATCGGACTTTGCCGATGCGGCTGGTGTGTCGCCACTCAGCACCAGCTCGACATCAAGCGCTCTCAAAACCTTGAATAGCCTCTCCACACTGGCTGAAGCCGGGTTGGCTTCTAGCTGTGCGTAACTTTGCTGGGTGATGCCTAGCCTCTCTGCCAGAGCTGCCTGGGTGAGGTTGTTAGCCTTGCGAAATCCTTGCAGGATGAGGTGTAGCTGGCTGAGTGTCTTGATGGGGTAGTCCATGGCAAACTCCATGCATGCGCGCTATTGATATTACAGCTTATTGGCTGTAAATCAAGAAAACAGCCCATGGACTGTATCATGGCAATACAGATCATCGGCTGTAAAATACACATACAGCCTGTAGCCTGTTATAGCTGCGTGGATGATGACGGGTCTTGCCAGTACGCACTGGAGGGGTAGTACAAGTCAGCCGGCGAAATGCACTGCGCTTTGGTTGCACTCCACGTGCTGGACGGCCTGTGCAAGACGCTCAGCCTCGACATGAGCGTGATCAAGAAAAGCGGCAGCGCCATCGACGGCCGCACCACCTGTCATGCGAACTATCAAGCCAGCCAGCGTCCCAGCGTCGCCAGCGCGATGGTCAGGACCCCGAGCGCCAGGTTGGTCCCGACCGCCTGCCGGATGCGGTTCAGCGCCGCGCCGCCGGCCTTCCAGTCTTCCGCCGCAACCGCCCGTTTCAACGTGGCGTAGGGGCCGGTGACGACGTAGAGGTAGATCGCGATCATGATCAGGCCGCTCGCCAGCATCAGGTGCCAGTTGAGCGGGGCGGCGGCGAAGCCGACGCGGCCGAGCAGGATGAGGCCGCTGAGGGGGATCAGCATGACGGCGCCCCACACCCAGACGAAGAAGCGCGCAAACACGCGCTGCCACAGCCGCAGCCGTTGCGGCGGCTCGAGCAGTTCGGCCGCGCTCGGGCGCAGGCAGACGTAGGCGAAGAACATGCCGCCGACCCACAGGGTGACGCTGGCGATATGCAGAAAGCGGAGGAGCGGCTCGAGTGTCATGGGGCTTTCCTGGTCTTGGGGGTGAGGTGTCAGGGATGTCGCATTGTATCCTCGCGGCGGCGGCGGGGGTGGCGCCCGGCCACCTGACGATCAGGACCTCCTTCCGCCATCCGTTCTTGCCAATCCGGAAACACCGCATCGGAGTTTTCATCAAGCCAATCGTGCCACCGCAGGGGTTTTTCAAGCGCGGGTTGGCATTTAAAAAGACCTCTCCTGATGATTTGGCTTGTTTATGCTCATGACCCAATACTGCACGGGTATGGTCGGATACTGAAACAGTATTAGACGAAATTTTTCTCTGCCAGCACGATAGCGTGCCAACCCAAGCCGACGCCATTGTTTTTACTGCTCTTTTTTTGTTTCGATGGCAGGTGTTGTGGAGCGGTAAAAGGATGGCGTGTTTGTGGTCGTTTTTGTGTCTGGAAAATTACCTGTGATGGGGGAGAAAATGAGCAAGGAACACAAAAAGGAAATAGTCGATGTGAAGGCATTGATTGATGGGCAGGGCTTGTCGAGATACCAGTGGCTGGTCTTGTTTTTTTGCTTTTCCATATTGGCGCTGGACGGTTTCGATACGGCGGCGATTGGCTATGTTGCCCCGGCGCTGGTGGCTGAATGGGGGATTGGTCGTCCCTCCCTCGCGCCGGTATTGAGCGCCGCCTTGTTTGGCCTGGCATTTGGTGCCATGGCGGCAGGTCCGAGTGCCGACCGATTTGGCCGAAAAAATATATTGGTGCTGTCGACATTGCTATTTGCCGTATTCAGCTTGTTGACAGCGTACGCCTCCGACGTATCCAGCCTGGTGGTGCTGCGCTTTTTGACCGGGCTGGGGCTGGGAGCCGCCATGCCCAATGCCGTGACCCTGATGGCCGAGATGGCACCGGCTAGCCGCCGTTCATTTGTGGTCAATGCGGTTTATGTCGGATTTCCGCTTGGTGCGGCTGGCGGCGGTTTTGTCTCCGCCTGGGTAATTCCCCATCATGGCTGGCAAGGCGTTTTCCTCCTCGGCGGCATATTGCCTCTGTTCCTGCTGCCTTTTATGATCCGCCATTTGCCGGAGTCGGTTGTTTACATGACGGCAAAACGCTATCCACTGGAAAAAATCAGGAATGTGCTAGAGCGCATCTGCCAGCATGACCTGAGTCAGGTCAAGGAGTTTGTTCTGGGAGAACTCCAGGCAAAAGGCAAGACGGAAAAATCCGCGCTGGGCCTGATTTTGTCCAAACCTTTCCTGCTGGCCACGATGATGCTGTGGGTCACCTATTTCATGGGCCTGCTGATCTTCTATCTGCTGACCAACTGGATGCCGCTGATGATGAAGGATGCCGGGTTTTCCATCGAGAAAGCCGCCGTGCTGACCGCCTTGTTCCCGCTGGGAGGGGGCATTGGCACCCTGGTCAGTGGCGTGCTGATGGACAAGTTCAACCCTGGCCGCGTACTCAGCATGGTGTACGTGCTGGCCGCCATCTTGCTCATCGCCGTGGGGCAGAGCATGGACAGCATCGTGCTCTTCTCCGTGCTGGTCTTCCTGGCCGGTGTCATGGTCACCGGTGCACAAGCCTCCTTGCCGTCTCTTGCGGCTCCCCTTTACCCGACCCAGGGGCGTGCCACGGGCATTGCCTGGATGCTGGGCGTGGGGCGTTTCGGCGGCATTGTCGGTGCCCTGTTGGGGGGCGTCTTGCTGGGAATGAAGCTGCCGTTCAGCCAGATTCTGATCCTACTGGCGATCCCCGCGGGTATGGCGATGCTGTGCTTGTGGATCTTGTCGATGAAGACGGGACGCGCCACGCAGGAAGACGCCGGCACTGGACAGGCCCTGGGTGGGGTAGCGACAAAATAGTGCGCCTGGCGCTCTGATACGAAATCGGGAAGGTGACGGCGCTGGGTCCAGACAAGGGCAAAGAGCTAGCGACCCTTTCGCCTTCCCGATTCAGACGGTAATCAGGCCTTTCTCAATCTACATGGTATTTGAGTGGTGCAAGATTGAATATGGATGGTTTTCACACGCCTCTTGAGCGAGGACTGGCAGTCATTCAGGCGTTTTCTGAATCCAAGCCAAGTATGTCGGTTATTGAACTGAGCGAAAAAACAGGTATTCCTTATTCGGCAGTTTATCGTTGCCTATATACGTTAATTAAGCTGGGGTTTGTCACTCGCCAAGGGAGAGGTTGCTTTGCCATGGCGCCAAATATTCTGCTGCTGAGCAAGGCTTACTGCAAACCATTGTCTGCAATGCCTGAAGATGGCAGCAGAGTGAAGTCTTTTGGCTGGTAGCCTTGTTCGGCAACAGGCATCCCCTGCAGAGGGTTACCTAAGTCTTTGAAACCGCCGAGTATTTCATTGGCGACGTATTTACCACGATTCTTTTGTGTATTTGATATTTTCTGCCTCATATATCTTGTAAATCAGACTCAGCAAAGCCTTGAGGTCTTCTGATTGATCCAGCATGCGAATGCTCATGATGATGGGGGACACGAGATGCTGCTCATCCAGCTCCATATAGCTGACATCGTCGCGTTTCAAGCCGTGTACGCTACTGGGTATGATCGAAATGCCTTCGCCGGCCGCCACCAGCCCTAGCGCAATCTGCAATTCCCGCACTTCCATGATTTTTTGCGGCTCCAGGGCCCGATCGTGAAATCCCGCCAGTACCTGATCGGCAAAACTGGGGCGTGGAAACTTGGGAAAAATGATCAGGGTTTCGGCAAGCAGATCCTGCAAGGTCAGCACGGGTTTTGACAACGTCAATGGATGCCCGAAGGGCAGCGCCGCCATCAGCCGTTCTTCGCGTAGCACGATGCGTCGGACATTCGGGTCTTCATGGCGTATGCGCCCGAAGCCGACATCGATTTTCCCCTCCTTGAGTGCCTTGATCTGCTCCATGGTGGTCATTTCATGCAGGCTCAGCTCAACCATGCTGTATTCGGCGCGGAAGCGCCGAATGATCTTGGGCAGCAGGCCATACAGCGTGGACGCCACAAACCCGATCGACATCGTCCGTTCCTTCTGCCCTACCCGCTGAGTCATCGATCTCAGCTCGGCCGTTTGCGCCAGGAGTTGCAGGGCGTGGGCGTAGAAGAAACGTCCCGCTTCGGTCAGCTTGAGCGGTCGGGAACCGCGCTCAAACAGCACCACCCCCAGATCTTCTTCCAGTTGTTGTATCTGCCGGCTCAACGGGGGCTGGGCAATGTGCAGTCGTTCGGCTGCGCGGGTGAAGTTCTGCTCTTCTGCAACCGCCACAAAGTAGCGTAAATGGCGTAGCTCCATAACCATACCTTTATGGTATTGAATCGATACTAAATCGGTGTTGGACGCTAATAATCACCTAGATGTATCGTCACAATCAATCCAATTTCGAATAGTTTTATACCTTAATAACATGATTCAATCAATCGAAACCATCCTGGTGGACGTGCCCACCATCCGCCCCCACAAGCTGTCGGTGGCCACGATGAATACGCAAACCCTGGTTCTGGTGCGGGTGCTGTGTGATGACGGTGTGGAGGGCTGGGGTGAGGCCACCACCATCGGCGGTTTGAATTACGGCGATGAAAGCCCGGAGAGCGTCAAGGTCAATATCGACACTCACATGGCTCCGCTGTTGATCGGCATGGATGCACGAAATGTGGCCCTGGTTATGGCAAAGGTTCGCAAAGTCATCCAAGGCAACCGCTTTGCCAAATGCGCCATTGAAACAGCGTTGATGGATGCCCAGGCGCGTCGGCTGAATATCCCGCTGAGCGAATTGCTGGGTGGCCGCCTGCGCGATGAGTTGCCGGTGGCCTGGACCTTGGCCAGCGGCGATACCCGGAAAGATATTGCCGAAGCGGAAAACATGCTGGAGCTGCGCCGCCACCGCATTTTCAAACTCAAGATCGGTTTGCGTCCGGTAGTGGAAGACGTGGCTCACGTGCTGGCGATCAAGAAAGCGCTGGGCGATGGCGTCAGCGTGCGGGTGGATGTGAACCAGGCCTGGAGCGAGCTGGATGCCGTCAACGGCATCGCCGCGCTGGAAGCCGGCGGCATCGACCTGATCGAGCAGCCGGTGCGGGCCGAGAACAAGGCGGGCTTGGCGCGGCTGGCGGCCCGGTTCGCGGTGCCGGTGATGGCCGACGAAGTGCTGCACGGTCCGCGTGACGCCTTTGAACTGGCTACCCACGCCGGTGCTGACGTGTTTGCCGTGAAGATTGCCCAATCGGGCGGCTTGACCCCGGCGCTGCAAGTGGCCGCGATTGCCCAATTGGCCGGCATTGATTTGTATGGTGGCACCATGCTGGAAGGCGCCATCGGCACTGCCGCCTCCGCCCATGTGTTTTCCACCTTTGCCAATTTGAATTACGGAACCGAATTGTTCGGCCCATTGCTGCTGACGGAAGAAATTCTGATCGAGCCGCTGCAATACCGGGATTTCATGCTGCAGGTCCCGAATAAACCGGGTCTCGGCGTTCAAATCGATCGCGACAAATTGGCCTTCATGCGCCGTAAATGATTCGCCGGGTTCCACAAGAAAATAATCAGGAAAGGATGGAAGAGATGCTGTTCCATGTAAGGATGGATGTGACTTTGCCGCCGTCGATGCCGGAAGCCGATGCGGCCGAGCTGAAAAAGGTCGAGAAAGCGCAATCCCAGGCTTTGCAGGCCCAAGGCAAATGGCGTCACCTGTGGCGCATCGCTGGCCAGTATTCGAATATCAGCGTTTTTGACGTGGAAAATGTGGACGAATTGCACACGCTTATTTCCAGCTTGCCCTTGTTTCCGTACATGAAAATAGAAGTAATGCCTTTGTGCCGTCATCCTTCTTCGATCCGGGATGACGACCGTTAATAAAAATAGTTGCTGTACGTCTTTTAAAAGTGGAAACGCCGTGAAATGGGTTCGGCCGGTTGGAATTAACTCATTACTACAAATGACAATTAGGAGTAGAGACATGACTCACGCAGAAATCGACGCCCTGGTAAAAAGCTTCCTCGTCGATACGGCGACCGGCGAGGTCAATCCGCGCGTCCAGCAGATCGCGGTGCGCCTGACCAGCGACCTGTTCAAGGCCATCGAAGACCTCGACCTCACCCCGAGCGAAGTCTGGAAAGGCCTGGAATACTTCGCCGAAGCCGGTGCCACCCATGAACTGGGCCTGCTGGCCCCGGGGATCGGCCTGGAGCGCTTCATCGACATCCGCACCGACGAAGCCGAAGCCCGTGCCGGCCTCACCGGCGGCACCCCGCGCACCATCGAAGGCCCGCTGTACGTGGCCGGCGCGCCGGAAAGCGTGGGCTTCGCCCGCCTGGACGACGGCAGCGAAGTCGAGCAGGGCGAAGTGCTGTTCATGCAGGGCACCGTGTACGGTGCCGAGGGCCAGCCGCTGCCGAACGCCACGGTGGAGGTCTGGCACGCCAACCTGATGGGCAATTACTCCTTCTTCGACAAGAGCCAGTCGCACTTCAACCTGCGCCGCACCATCGTCACCGATGCCAACGGCCGCTACCAGTTCCGCAGCATCGTGCCGATGGGCTACGGCTGTCCGCCGGAAGGCACCACCCAGCGCCTGCTGACCCTGCTGGGCCGCCACGGCCGCCGTCCGGCGCACATCCACTTCTTCGTCTCCGCCGCGGGTCATCGCAAGCTGACCACGCAGATTAACATCGAGGGCGACGAGTACTGCTGGGACGACTTTGCGTTCGCCAGCCGGGAAGGCCTGGTGCCGTCGGTGGTGCGCATCAGCGACCCGAAGGCACTGGACCAGAAGCAGCTCGCCAAGCCATTCGCCTCGATCGATTTCGACTTCCACCTCAACGGTGAGTCCGCCGCGGTACCGAGCGCCGAAGTCGAACGTCAACGCGCCAGCGCCTGATCGACACCAAGCATAGAGCAATAGGGACGGCCCCTGCCCGGCAGGGTCCGCCTGTCCCGACTGAGGAGAACGGAAATGATCCCCATCCATCCCGATGCCACCCCGAAGCTGAAGAAGCTGGACGATTACCTGATCGAGAACCCGCAGACCGGCGACTACCGAGTGCATCGCAGCGTGTTCACTGACGAAGCGCTGTTCGAACTGGAAATGAAGCACATCTTCGAAGGCAACTGGATCTACCTTGCTCACGAGAGCCAGATCCCGAACGTCAACGATTACTACACCACCACCATGGGGCGGCAGCCGGTGTTCATCGCGCGCAACCGCCAGGGTGAGCTGAACGCCTTCATCAACGCCTGTACCCACCGCGGCGCCACGTTGTGCCGTCACAAGCGCGGCAACAAGGCGACCTACACCTGCCCGTTCCACGGCTGGACTTTCAACAACAGCGGCAAGCTGCTGAAGGTGAAAGACCCGGAAGACGCTGGCTATCCGGATTGCTTCAACAAGGAAGGCTCGCACGACCTGAAGAAGGTGGCGCGCTTCGAGAACTATCGCGGTTTCCTGTTCGGCAGCCTGAACGAAAACGTCAAACCGCTCACGGAATTCCTCGGCGAAGCGGCCAAGATCATCGACATGATCGTCGACCAGTCGACCGACGGCCTGGAAGTGCTGCGCGGCGCCTCGACCTACACCTTCGACGGCAACTGGAAGCTGACCGCCGAAAACGGCGCCGACGGCTACCACGTCTCCGCCGTGCACTGGAACTACGCCGCCACCACCAGCCACCGCAAGGAACAAAGCGAGCGCGTCGATACCACCCGCGCCATGGACGCCGGCAAGTGGGGCAAGCAGGGCGGGGGCTTCTACGCCTTCGAGCACGGCCACATGCTGCTGTGGACGCAGTGGGCCAACCCGGAAGACCGCCCCAACTTCGCGCGCCGCGACGAATACGCCGAAAAGCTTGGCCCCGAGATGGCCGACTGGATGGTGCGCAACTCGCGCAACCTGTGCCTGTACCCGAACGTGTACCTGATGGACCAGTTCGGCTCGCAGATTCGCGTGGTGCGCCCGCTGTCGGTGAACAAGTCTGAAGTCACCATCTACTGCATCGCGCCCAAGGGCGAGTCGGACGAGGCGCGCGCGCGCCGCATCCGTCAGTACGAGGACTTCTTCAATGCCAGCGGCATGGCCACGCCAGACGACCTGGAAGAATTCCGCGCTTGCCAGCAGGGCTACGCCGGCATCGCAGTGGAATGGAACGATATGTGCCGCGGCGCCACGCACTGGATCGAAGGCGCCGACGAGGCGGCGAAGAAGATCGGCCTCAAGCCGGTACTGAGCGGGGTCAAGACCGAAGACGAGGGCCTGTACACCGTGCAGCACCGCTACTGGCTGGACGTGATGAAGCACGCCGTGCGCGAGGAAGGAGAAGAGGCATGAGCAACGTGAGCATGGACCAGATCAAGAGCTTTCTGTATCGCGAAAGCCGCCTGCTCGACGACGAAGAGTGGGACGAGTGGCTCGAGTGCTATCACCCGGACGCCGAGTTCTGGATGCCGTCGTGGGACGACGACGACAAGCTGGTCACCGATCCGCAGCGCGAAATTTCGCTGATCTACTACGCCAACCGCCAGGGCCTGGAAGATCGCGTGTTCCGTATCAAGACCGAGCGCTCCAGCGCTACCATGCCGGACACCCGCACCAGCCACAACATCAGCAACGTGGAACTGGAAAAGCAGGACGGCGACCTGGTCACGGTGCGCTTCAACTGGCACACCCTGAGCCACCGCTACAAGACCAACTACAGCCATTTCGGCATGGCGCGTTACGTCATCGATTTTTCCGGCGCAAGCCCGAAGATTCGCAACAAGTATGTGGTGCTGAAGAACGATTACATCCACCAGGTAATCGACGTCTACCACATCTGAGCAGCACGGCAGGAGTACGAACCATGAGCTACAACATCGCTCTACAGTTTGAAGACGGTGTCACCCGTTTCATCACTTGCAACGAAAACGAGAAGCTGGCCGACGCGGCCTATCGCCAGCAGGTCAACATCCCGCTTGATTGCCGCGACGGCGCCTGCGGCGCTTGCCGCTGTCATTGTGAATCGGGCTCGTACGACCTGCCGGAATCCAGCTACATCGAAGACGCGCTGACCGCCGAAGAAGCCAGCCAAGGCTATATCCTGGGTTGCCAGACCCGGCCCAAGTCCGACTGCGTGATCAAGGTGCCGGCCTCGTCGCAGGCGTGCAAGACGGGGGTGTCGAACTTTGCCGGGACGATTTCGGCGGTCGAGCGGCTGTCCGAGTCCACCATCGGTTTTTCGATCGACCTGGGCGATGCGGCCAGTCTCGGTTTTCTGGCCGGGCAATATGTGAACGTTGAAATCCCCGGCACCGAGCTGACCCGTTCCTATTCGTTCAGCTCGGCACCGGGCGCGGCGCAGGCTTCGTTCGTGGTGCGCAACGTGCCGAACGGCCGCATGAGTCATTTTTTGACCCACGACGCCAAGGTTGGCCAACCCATTTCCTTTGCCGGCCCGTACGGCAGCTTCTATCTGCGCGAGGTCGCACGCCCGGTGCTGTTCCTGGCCGGCGGCACCGGCATCGCGCCGTTCCTGGCGATGCTGGACGTGCTGGCGGCCTCCGGTAGCACGCAGCCGATCCGCCTGGTGTTCGGCGTCACCAATGATTTCGACTTGGTGGCGCTGGAACAACTGGATGCGATCAAGGCCAGGCTGCCGCAGTTCGACTACCGCACCTGCGTGGTGGCGACCGACAGCGCTCATCCGCGCAAGGGCTACGTCACGCAGCACATCGAGCCGGAATGGCTCAACGGCGGCGAGGTCGACGTCTACCTGTGCGGCCCGGTGGCGATGGTGGAAGCGGTGCGCAACTGGCTGCAGCAATCGGGTATCACGCCAGCCAGTTTCCATTACGAAAAATTCTCCGCCAGCAGCGAGGCCTGAGTCATGAGAAGCTACGCGCGTTTCAAAGATAAAGTGCTCATCATCACCGGCGCGGCCCAAGGGATCGGCCGCGGCGTGGCGCTGGCCGCCGCCGAGGAAGGCGGTTTGCTGGTGCTGGCGGACCGCTCCGAGCTGGTGCACGAGGTCGCCGGCGAAATCAAGGCCATCGGCGGTAAGGCCATCGTGGTGACGGCCGACCTGGAAACCTTTGCCGGCGCGCAGCAGGTGGTGCTGGCGGCGCTGGACGAATTTGGCCGCGCCGACGTGCTGGTCAACAACGTCGGCGGCACCATCTGGGCCAAGCCGTATCAGGAATATGAAGAGGCGCAGATCGAGGCCGAGATCCGCCGCTCGCTGTTCCCCACGCTGTGGTGCTGCCGGGCGGTGCTGCCAGGCATGATCGAACGACAGCAGGGCGTGATCGTCAACGTGTCCTCGATTGCCACGCGCGGTATTTACCGCATCCCGTATTCCGCCGCCAAGGGCGGGGTCAACGCACTGACCGCCAGCCTGGCGTTCGAGCATGCCGGGGACGGCATCCGCGTCAATGCGGTCGCCACCGGTGGTACCGAAGCGCCGCCGCGCAAGGTGCCGCGCAATACGGCCAAGATGACGCCGCAGGAAGAAACCTGGTACCAGGGCATCGTCGACCAGACCCTGGCATCCAGCCTGATGCACCGCTACGGCACCATCGACGAGCAGGTGCGCGCCATCCTGTTCCTGGCATCGGACGAAGCGTCGTACATTACCGGGACGGTCTTGCCGGTAGGTGGCGGTGACCTGGGCTAGCGCCCGGGCGTGCCACCAGCCGGTTTTTCTGTGCGATGGACCCTGCAGGGCTCCGTCGCATTGTCTATTCCGCGAGTCCCAAAGATAGTCCGACCATGAACACAACTACCATCACAAACGCGGCACTCCGCCGGGACTGGTCGCTCTCCGCCATCACCGCCGGTTTCCTGGCCGTGTTGATTTCCTACTCGGGGCCGCTGGTGATCTTTTTCCAGGCAGCGAAGATGGCCAACATGCCCAATGAGATGATTTCCTCCTGGGTTTGGGCCATTTCGATGGGGGCGGCGGTTTCGGGGATTTTTTTGAGCTGGAAGCTGAAGGTGCCGGTGGTGACGGCCTGGTCGGCGCCCGGCACGGCCTTGCTGGTGACGCTGTTTCCCGGCGTCACGCTGAACCAGGCGGTCGGCGCCTACATCAGCGCGGCGGCCATCTTGTTCCTGATCGGCGTTTCCGGCTCGTTCGACAAGATCATGCGTCACATTCCGAAAGGCATCGCGGCCGGGATGATGGCGGGCATTCTGTTCCAGTTCGGCGCCAACGCGTTCAAGTCGGTGACGTCGATGCCGGCCCTGGCGTTTGGCATGGTCGCGGCGTACATCGTCTTCAAACGGTTGCTGCCGCGTTACTGCATCGTGCTGGTCCTGCTCGTCGGCGCGCTATTGGCCGTTTTGCTCGGCAAGACCCAGTTGAGCGGCATCGGTTTGAGCATGGCGACACCGCTGTTCATCCGGCCGGAATGGACGCTTGGCACGACGCTGAGCCTGGCCATTCCTCTCGTCATGGTTAGCCTGACCGGCCAGCATCTGCCGGGCATGGCGGTGTTGCGCGTTTCCGGCTACGACACGCCGGCGCGCCCCATCATTGCCGTGACCAGCCTGGCCTCGATCGTGGTCGCCTTTTTTGGCGGCATCACCATCGTCATCGCCGCCATTACGGCGGCCTTGTGCACCGGCAAGGATGCGCACGACGACCCGGCCAAGCGTTACGTGGCCGGCATCGCCAACGGCGTGTTCTACCTGATCGGCGGTGTGTTCGGCAGCACCATCGTGTTGCTGTTTACCGCCTTGCCCAAGGAATTCGTCGCCGTCCTGGCCGGCCTGGCATTGATCGGTGCGATCACGGCGAATGTGCTGGGGGCGGTGCAGGACGAGGATCACCGCGAGGCGTCGATGATCACGTTCCTGGCGACGGCATCGGGCATGAGCTTTCTCGGCTTGAGTTCCGCCTTCTGGGGCGTGGTGATCGGTTCGGTCACCTACCTGATCTTGAACAAGCCCTACCGGTGATAGCGGACTGAGCACGCGGCGTTGCCGGGGTGCCAGGTGGGATTTGTCAGGGGAGCCGGTGCGGCGTTATGCTGCGCGCCCGCACTTGCAAAATCCAAGGAACCGCCATGACGAGCCTGGAAGCGGCCGCCATCACCAGCTGGCATGCCCATGTGTATTTCGACGCGGCCAGCCGCGACGCCGCCTGGACGCTGCGCGAACAGCTGATCGCCCGTTTTGGAAGCAGCATGGACATGGGCCGCTTCCATGAGCGGCCGGTCGGTCCCCACCCGTTGTGGAGCTACCAGATGGCGTTCAAGCGGGCGCATTTTGCCGAGATCATCGAGTGGCTGACGCTGAATCACGGCGCCCTCGATGTGTTGGTGCATCCCAATACCGACGATTCGCTGCGCGATCACCGCGACTGTGCGCTCTGGCTCGGCCGTTCTCATGAGCTCGATCTGCGCGCCCTCGGTGGCTGAGGCACGTTCTGACCGCCGTTTTTTGTGTTGATGCCTGCCGAGCGGCCTATTCTGGCAAAATGGTAGGTCGCGCCAGCCCGAGTGCGCAGGAAACCGGCTGGGCGCGTGACATCAAGCGGACGATGAAGGGCGCAGTGTGAAAGTGAAGAAGTGGTTTGGTCAGGGGCAGGGCGTTGGGGCGCTCGGCGTCGAGCATGGGAGCCTGCCGTCGGCGGCGGTACGGCCTGGGGCGGCGCCATGGTAAGCCCGTCCCTGCGCGTGTTGTCGCTGATCCCGCCGATGACGCAGCTCAATACACCGTACCCGTCCACCGCCTACATCACCGGCTTCCTGCGCTCGCGCCAGGTGCCCGCCGTGCAGGAAGACCTGGCGCTGGCGCTGGTGTTGCGGCTGTTTTCCGTTGCCGGGCTGCAGTCGATCCGCGAGCGCATCGACGCCATCCCGCCGAAGAAGCGCAGCGCGCAGGTGGTGAGCTTTGTCGAGCAGTTCGAGCGTTACCTCGCCACCATCACCCCCACCATCGCCTTCCTGCAGGGGCGCGATTCCACCGTCAGTCACCGCATCTGCAGCCGCCACTTCCTGCCGGAGGGCGCGCGCTTCGCGTCGCTGGAGGTGTACGTGGACCCGGACGACCCCTACGGCGGCGATCCGCTGGCCTGGGCCTTCGGCGCGCTGGGCCAGCAGGACCGGGCGCGTCATCTGGCCACGCTGTATCTGAACGACATCGCCGACGTGCTGCGCGACGCGGTCGATGGCCGCTTTGAGTTCGTGCGCTATGCCGAGTCGCTGGCGATGAGCCAGCCGACCTTCGATCCCTTGGCGCAAGCCCTGGCCGCCAAGCCCACGCTGGTGGACGACATCCTGCATCAGCTGACGCTGGAGGTCATCGAGCGCCACCAGCCCGATCTGGTGCTGCTGTCGGTGCCGTTTCCCGGCTCGGTGTACGCCGCGTTCCGCATCGCGCAGAGCATCAAGGCGCGCTGGCCGCAGATCAAGACCGCACTCGGCGGCGGCTTCGCCAATACCGAGCTGCGCGAGCTGACAGAGCCGCGCGTGTTCGATTACTTCGACTTCGTCACGCTGGACGACGGCGAAAAGCCGATCCTGGCATTGCTGGAACACCTGCAGGGCCAGCGCTCCACCTCGCGCCTGGTGCGCACCTTCGTGCGCGAGGAGGGCCCGAATGGCGAAACGGGAACGGTCCGCTACGTCAATATGATGGAGGCTGACATCCCGTTCGAGGAGGTCGGCACGCCGACCTGGGATGGGCTGCCGATCGACCGCTACCTGTCGCTCTTGGACATGCTCAACCCGATGCACCGGCTGTGGTCGGATGGGCGCTGGAACAAGCTGACGGTGGCGCACGGCTGCTACTGGAAGAAGTGCAGCTTCTGCGACGTGACGCTGGATTACATCTCGCGCTACGAAACCGCCTCGGCCGAGACGCTGGTGGACCGCATCGAGGCCATCGTCGCCGAGACCGGCCAGACCGGCTTCCACTTCGTCGACGAGGCCGCGCCGCCCAAGATGCTGCGCGCCTTGGCCGAGGAACTGCTGCGCCGCAACGTGTCGATCTCGTGGTGGGGCAATATCCGCTTCGAGAAGTCGTTCACCCCGGAGCTGTGCCAGCTGTTGGCCGACAGTGGCTGCATCGCCATCTCCGGCGGGCTGGAAGTGGCGTCGGACCGCCTGCTCAAGTTGATGAAGAAGGGGGTGTCGGTGGAGCATGTGGCGCGCGTCACCCAGGGCTTCACCGAGGCCGGCATCCTGGTGCACGCCTACCTGATGTACGGTTTCCCGACCCAGACCGTGCAGGACACGGTGGATGCGCTGGAATACGTGCGCCAGCTGTTCGACACCGGCTGCATCCAGTCCGGCTTCTTCCACCGCTTCACCTGCACGGTGCACTCGCCGGTCGGCAAGCATCCGGAAGAGTACGGCGTGACGCTCGAGCCCTTGCCGCCGGTGAGCTTCGCCAAGAACGACGTCGGTTTCATCGACCCGACCGGCGTCCACCACGATGCGCTGGGCGAGGCGCTGAACAAGGCGCTGTACAACGACATGCGCGGCATCGCGCTGGATGAGGACGTGCGGCGCTGGTTCTATGGCCGGGTGCCGCGTACCAGGGTGCCGCGCAACTTCATCGCGCGGGCGCTTTCGGCGCGTTCAGGAGAGCACTCCGCATCCTGAGCGGATCGGCACGCCGTGATCGTGAGCTTGGAACCACCGGGTTCCTGGTCGACAATCAAGAAGCACAAACCGCGAGGGCTTCAACATGACGGTACTGATACTGGGATTGTTGGTCTTTCTGGGCATGCATTCGGTGCGCATCGTCGCCGAGCCTTGGCGCGCCGCGCAGATTGCCCATCTGGGGCTGACCGGCTGGAAAGGGCTGTTCGCGCTGGTTTCGGTGGTCGGGCTGGTGCTGATCGTCTGGGGCTACGGGCTGGCGCGCGAGCACCCGCTGGTGTTGTGGACGCCGCCGCCATGGACGCGTCATGTCGCCGCGCTGCTGACCGTACCGGCCTTCGTTCTGCTCGTGGCGGCGGACGTACCGGGCAACCGCATCAAGGCCGCGGTCGGCCACCCTATGCTGCTGGGGGTACAGGTCTGGGCCTTGGCGCACCTCTTCGCCAACGGCACCTTGGAGGCCGTGGTGCTGTTCGGTGCCTTCCTGCTCTGGGCGCTGACGGATTTCGTCTCGGCGCGCCGCCGCGACCGCGCGGCGGGGACGTGCTATCCGGCCGGAACACTGGCGCGCGATGCGCTCGTGGTCGTGGTCGGGCTCGCGGCGTGGGCCCTGTTTGCCTTCCTGCTGCACGGCTGGTTGATCGGCGTGCCGCCGTTCGGCTGAGCGGCGGCTTTCCCCCGTCGGCTTGCCATGAGCCAGGCACGCCGGAAAACGCGATAGGAGCGGCCTTGGCGGAACATCGCTGCTTGGCGATCAAGCGTATCGCGTCGCGTCCCAGGGTGGCCGTGCTCGCCGGCTTCGCGGCCGGCACGATAGCCACGGTGGCACAAATGACCCTGTGGTGGCTGACGTCGGTGCCGGTACTCGAGACGCTGCTGCGGGACGCTCGCCTGACCGCCGCCATCGTCCTGGGGCGCCGTGCCCTGCCCCAGACATCGACGTGGCAATGGGACATCTTGCTGGTGGCGACGCTCATCCATTTCGCCCTCTCCATCGCCTACGCTGTCATTCCCGCGCTCTGCGCCAGCCGGCTGCGTACCCGGTCGGCCCTCGTTGCCGGCGCGGTTTATGGTCTTGCCATCTACGGCATCAACCTGTACGGCTTCACGGTGCTCTTCCCCTGGTTTGCGGTCGCCCGCGGTGGGGTCGCCGCGCTCACCCACGTCGTGTTTGGCGTCTCCCTGGCCGGGGCATGCCAATTACTGATTTCAGTGAGCCCCGTCGGAACAGGGGAGTCCTCATCCGATTAGGGCTACCGGCCCCGTTTGACTGGCTGATACGAACGATTGAACCAGTAGCTTTTTTGTCTTCCGAGGCGTTGCTGGGTGATAATACGAGGTTACGAAATACGGAGAGGCAACTAATGAAGCGCGTGGATGACTTTCGCCTGAGATTGGGCAAGCAGGAACTGGTGCCCATCATGGTCGGCGGCATGGGGGTCGATATCTCGACTTCCGCTCTGTCCCTCGAGGCCGCACGCCTCGGCGGCATCGGCCATATCTCGGACGCCATGGTGCCGACGGTTGCCGATCGCCGCTTCAACACCAAGTACGTTAAGAATAAGTTGCAGCAGTACAAGTTCAACGTCGCCAACACCGACAAGTCGGTGGTGCAGTTCGATCTCGACCTGCTGGCCGAAGCCACCAAGATGCACGTGGGCAGCACGATGGAGGCCAAGCGCGGTGACGGCCTGATCTTCATCAACTGCATGGAAAAGCTGACCATGAATGCGCCCAAGGATACCTTGCGCGTGCGCATGCGGGCGGCGCTGGACGCCGGCATCGATGGCATCACGCTGGCGGCGGGCCTGCATCTGGGCTCGTTTGCACTGATCGAGGACCACCCGCGCTTCCGCGATGCCAAGCTCGGCATCATCGTGTCGTCGCTGCGCGCCTTGCAGCTGTTCCTGAAGAAGAACGCCCGTCTCAACCGCCTGCCCGACTACGTGGTGGTGGAAGGCCCGCTGGCCGGCGGCCACCTCGGCTTCGGCATGGACTGGGCCGAATACGACCTGGCGACCATCGTGGCCGAAATCCGCGACTGGCTGAAGGCCGAACAGCTGGACATTCCGCTGATCCCGGCCGGCGGCATCTTCACCGGTTCCGACGCGGTGGGCTTCCTGGAAATGGGCGCCAGCGCGGTGCAGGTGGCGACGCGCTTCACCGTCACCCACGAGTGCGGCCTGCCGGAGAAGGTGCAGCAGGAATACTTCAAGGCCAGCGAAGATGACATCGAGGTTAACCAGATTTCCCCGACCGGCTACCCGATGCGCATGATCAAGCATTGCCCGGCCATCGGCGACGGTATCCGCCCGAACTGCGAGGCCTACGGCTACCTGCTCGACGCCAAGGGCAGCTGTGCTTACATCGACGCCTACAACCGCGAAGTGGCGGCGCATCCGGATGCGCGCCGCGTCAAGGTGTGGGACAAGACCTGCCTGTGCACCCACATGCGCAACTTCGACTGCTGGACCTGCGGCCACTACACCTACCGCCTCAAGGACACCACGCGCCGCAACGAGGATGGAACCTACCGGGTTCTCAGCGCCGAGCACGTGTTCCGCGACTATCAGTTCAGCACCGACAACGCCATCGCGCTGCCGGAGTGAGCCAGGCACGGCATGACAAAAAACCCCAAGGTGATTTCCCTCGGGGTTTTTTGTTGCCAAAACGCTGCCCGGTTTTGTCGGGAAGGCGTGATGGCGTCCTTCTTCGCCGTGCACGGTGTACCGGGCTCAGGCCTCCTGGCCCCGGCGCAGGTAGTCGGCCATTTCCTCCGCCGGCACCATGCTGCCGCCGGTAGCCCACACCAGGTGATGCGCCGCCGCCAGGCGCTGCGGGGTGAGCCCCATGCGTTCGCGGTAGCCTTGGGTTTCCGTCAGCACGCGCATGATGCCCGGCATACCGGCCAGCGCCGACGGCTCCAGCGCGATGCCTTCCTGCTGCTCCAGCAGAGCGAGCAGGCGGTACAGCTCGTCGTCGCTCACCGTGTAGTAGCCGTCCAGCATCCGTTCCATGGCGCGCCCGACAAAGCCGGAGGGGCGGCCCACCGCCAGCCCGTCGGCGGCGGTGACGTTGTCGATGCCGAAGTCCTGTACTGCGACGTGGTCATGTAACCCGGTGAGTACGCCAAGCAGCATGCAGGGGGAGTGGGTCGGTTCGGCAAAGAGGCAGTGCACGTGGTCCTTGAACGCCAGTTTCAGGCCGAACGCCACCCCGCCCGGACCGCCGCCGACACCGCAGGGCAGGTAGACGAACAGCGGGTGCTCGGCATCGACAGTGACGCCGGCCTGATCCAGCTGCCGTTTCAGCCGCTCGGCGGCGACGGCGTAGCCGAGGAACAGCTGCGGCGAGTTTTCGTCGTCGACGAAATGGCAGTATGGGTCGGCCGCGGCCTGGCGCCGCCCTTCGGCCACCGCCGCGCTGTAGTCGGAGGGGTATTCCACCACCG
>JACPUY010000024.1 GCA_016192025.1 Pseudogulbenkiania sp.
GAAGGCGGCGGTCTTGCCGCTACCGGTCTGTGCCGAAACCAGCAGATCGTGGCCAGCCAGTGCGGCCGGAATGGACGCGGCTTGCACCGGAGTCGGGGTGGTGTAACCGGCAGTGTCGAGAGCGGAGGTAATAGCGGGGGCGAGGCCCAGATCAGCAAAATGCATGATGTCCTTTCAGTGCCGGTGTTGTCCGGCGTCACTTGGCCTGGTGTAGGCGGAATTCGGTGACCATGTTCAGAATCGGGTCACCCGACTCATCGGCACTAACCAAGCAAGCGGCGAACAGCGGTCCGGATTAAAGGAGCATTCCGTGGACGATGCCTGAAATAGCGGTCAGGGACGATGAAACTCTGTTTGAGCGGGGCAAAGGCGTGAACTGCTAAAACTGCTGAGGGAGAACGACGAAGAAGCCCGGCTGAAACTTCAAGAGGCCGGATAGTACGGGAAAAAAAGCCGCCTGACAAGTTTTTTTGCCAAACAGCCTTTCTAAGTGATTGATTTGCGTGTGTCTTGTCGGGGAGGCAAGACAAATTTCACTCCGATGCCTGCTCCGGGGGCAGCCACGGCGCGGCCAGCTGAAATCGTCGCCCGCTTGCCAGTGGTACTCCGCGCCGCACCCGCCGGGGTAGGGCAGCCGCCCGATCAGGGCGAACAGCCGCTCGACGTCGAGCATGCCGCTGCCCGGCGCGCCACGACCCGGCACGTTGATCAGCGCCACCTCCAGCCCGCTGTCGCGCCGGGCTCAAGCAATTCGGCGAGCGGCGTGTCGTAGGGGAGCTGGATTCCCACCGCGGCGAAGCCGGCGGCCCGCGCGGCGGCAAAACGTTCGTGCAGCGGCCGGTCGGTGAACAGCAGGCTCAGGTTGGCGGCAAAACGCCGCATCAGGGCTCCCGGTACAGTTGCACGACAGTGCTCAGGTCGGCCTGGGCGTGTCCCTGGCCGGCGTGCAGGCGCATCAGCTGGTCGGCCAGCGCCGCCAGCGGCGAGCTGGCGCCGGCCTCGCGCGCCAGTTTCACCGCGTTGTCGAGGTCCTTGAGCAGCGTCGCCACCTTCCACTGCACCGGCTCGAAGGTCTGGCTGGCCATGCGTGGCGCCAGGATCTGCAGCGGCAGCGAATCGGCGAAGCCGCCCGCCAGCGCCGGGGCCAAGAGTGCGGCATCGACGCCGGATTTCTCTGCCAGCGATACCGCTTCGGCGATCAACAGCGAATTGGCGGCGACGATGAGCTGGTTGCACACCTTGGTGACCTGCCCGGCGCCGACCGCGCCCATGTGCGTCAGGCGCTGGCACAGTGCCGCCGCCAGCGGACGCAGGCGAGCGATATCGTCCTCCTGTCCGCCGGCCATGATCACCAGCTGACCACTTTCCGCTCCGCGAACCCCGCCCGACACCGGCGCGTCGACCCAGCGCATGCCACACTGCTTCTCCAGTCGTGCCGCCATCTCGCGCGTCGCGGCCGGCTCGATGCTGGAAAAATCCACCAGCAGCTGCTCGGGCCTGCCGTATGCCGCAATGCCGTCCGCTCCGAACACCACCGCTTCCACGGCCTGCGTGTCCGATACGCAGCTCATCAGCAGCGTGCTGTTCTGCGTCAGTTCGGCCAGGCTGGCGGCAACATGCGCCCCGTCTCCGGCCATCGCCTGGCGTTTCTCCGGGCTGCGGTTCCAAACGGTGACGTGATGGCCGGCGGCCAGCAGGCGCCTGACCATGGGCTGGCCCATCAGGCCCAGCCCGACAAATCCGATCCGTTCCATACGGTGTTCCTGTTGTGGGATGGGGTTCATGGTAGCGGGTCAGTCCACGGGCTGTCATCGGGCTCGATTGGTGGCGAAGGGCAGTGAGGAATGGCCGGAATAGATAAAATCCGGTTGGACTTTATCTGCGATGAATGTGACATTATCCTGAGAGCACGCTTACCCGGAGCGGGATGACGGGGACGCAAAGAGACGCTGGGCGAGCAGGGTGGATCATGTCACGGGGCGGGAAGCGGAATGCACAAGTTGAAAATGGTATGGGCCCGGGCCCTGTTGGGGGCTCCCGCCTGGGGGATCTATCTCGCCGCCATGGCACTGTGCGTGCTGGCCGGCTTGCTGCTGGCGATACTGGAGGCACAGCTGGTCGGGGAGACGACTGCATGGCTGGCGGTCCTGCTGATGTCGCTGCTGGCGGGGGGCTTCCTGGGTAGGGCCATCAACAGCACCAAGGACAGCCGCAACTCCAATAACTGGGAGATCGCCCAGGGCCTGCGCAAGCGCGAATTCTTCGTCCATTACCAGCCCATCGTCACGGCGCATTCCGGGCACTGCGTCGGCGTCGAGGTGCTGGCGCGCTGGCGCCATCCGGTGCAGGGCTTCATCCCCTCGCAGCTGTTCATCCCGGCGGCAGAAGAGGCCGGGCTGATCGTGGCGCTGACCCGCTACCTGCTGCGCTGCGTCGGCCATGAGCTGGGGCCGATCATGCTGCCGCCCGGTTTCGTCGTCTGCTTGAACATCTCCGCCAGCCATCTGACCACCCGCGACATCATCGAGGACTGCGGGCTGCTGCTGTCGGTGCTGAAAGACAAGCAGATCCAGCTGGTGCTCGAAGTGTCCGAGCGGGTAGCGCTGGAAGAGCATGAGGAGAGCCTGAAGGTGGTCCAGGAGCTCAAGGCCATGGGCATCCAGCTGGCGCTGGACGACTTTGGTGCCGGCCATGCCGACCGCCATTACCTGCAGCAATGGGGCTTCGATTACCTCAAGGTGGAAAAGGGCTATGTCTCGGCCATCGGCCAGGACAGCTTCCGCAGCAACATCCTTGACGACATTCTGGTCAACGCCAACCAGCTCGGGCTCAAGGTCGTGGTCAAGGGGGTGGAAACCCAGGGTCAGCAGAGTTATCTCCACGCCAAGGGCTTCCAGTATCTGCAGGGCTTCTTTTTCGGCAAACCGATGACACTGAACCATTTCCGCCGCTGGCTCTACGCCGAAGTCGCGCACGAGGCAGAGCCGTCACGCCCGGCGGCGTCGCGGGCGGAGGAGGCCTGAAACGGTTCTGCTTTGAAGGAGCCAAGCCATGGCCGGCTGCTGTCTGGCCTTTTGGGGTGCGGTGACGCCAAGGGGAACGAGCCGAAGACCCTGTGTCGGCTGGTGGGGGGCTAGACGCGCTCGGCGATGAACTGCCGTACCAGCTGGCGGATCACGGCGGTGTCGAACGGCTTGTCACACACCGCCGATACGCCAGCGTCCTGCACCGCCGCCAGCCGGCGCTGGTCGGTCTCGCTGGAGACCATCAGGATAGGCACGGTGAACTGCATGCTCTGGGTGCGGATGTACTCGACCAGTTGCTTGCCGTCCATGTGCGGCATGTTGTAATCGGTGACCACCAGATCGAAGTGGGTGGCGTTGATCAGTGGCACCGCCTCGCTGCCGTCCTCGGCTTCGGCGATCTGCTCGAAGCCGATTTTTTCCAGCACGGTCCGGATCAGTCGACGGGAGGTGGCACTGTCGTCGACGATCAGCACCTTCATCGTGCCGAAATCCTCGTCGCACTCGTTCAGCATCGGGGTGCTGTTGAGGTAATCCAGCACGTTGCCGAGCGCCTTGTCGAGCTGGGCGGAAGTGAACGGCTTGGGCAGGATCGCCAGCGCTCCGGCCTGGCGCACCGGATTGAGGTAGTGCGGCTTGGTCTCGCTGGACACCAGGATGAACGGCTGGTCGCGGTGGGATGGCTGGGCGCGCAGCGCGTAGACCAGCTCGGTGCCGGTCATGTCGGGCAGGTAGAGCGCGCTGATGACCACGTCGGGGGCGTGGCTCTGCAGGTGTTGCAGCAGGGCCTGGCCGCTGTGAAAGACCTCCACGTTGCGGATGCCCAGTTCACTCAGGGCGTGGCGGATGATCTGGGCCTGCAGTTGCGAGGGTTCGGCCAGGGCGATGGTCAGGTGCTGGGCATGCGGCACGTCGGGCGTCCTCGTCGGCGTATCGGGTAGCGGTTTGTTCCGGCCTGCCAGTCGGCAGACCAGGAAAAGCCCGGCACGGGGCACGGGCTGGTCCGGGTTTATTACTCCGCGTGGTAGCGGGTGACGAGGTCCACTTCTTCCTTCGAACCGAGGTATACCGCCACGCGCTCGTGCAGCTTGGTCGGCTGGATGTCGAGGATGCGCTGGTGGCCGTTGGTGGCCTTGCCGCCGGCCTGCTCGATGATGAAGGCCATCGGGTTGCCTTCGTACATCAGGCGCAGTTTGCCCGCCTTGGACGGGTCACGCGCGTCCTTCGGGTACATGAAGATGCCGCCGCGGATGATGATGCGGTGCACTTCGGCCACCATCGACGCCACCCAGCGCATGTTGAAGTCCTTGCCGCGCGGGCCGGTGGTGCCGGCTAGGAGTTCGCCGACGTAGCGCTGCACCGGCGCTTCCCAATGGCGCATATTGGACATGTTGATGGCGAATTCCTTCGTGCTCTCCGGTACGCGCATATCCGGATGGGTCAGTACGAAACTGCCATTTTCACGGTCCAGCGTGAAGCCGTGCACGCCGTTGCCGAAGGTCAGCACCAGCATGGTTTGCGGGCCGTACACGGTGTAGCCGGCAGCGACCTGGCGGGTGCCCGGCTGCAGGAAGTCGGCTTCGGTCGGCTGAGTCACGCCCTCGGGGCAGCGCAGCACCGAGAAGATGGTGCCGACCGAGATATTGACGTCGATGTTGGACGAGCCGTCGAGCGGATCGAACAGCAGCAGGTAGTCGCCCTTCGGATATTCGCCCGGGATGGCGTGTGGCAGTTCCATTTCTTCCGATGCCATCGCAGCCAGGCTGCCGCCCCATTCGTTGGCTTCCAGCAGCACGTCGTTGGCGATCACGTCCAGTTTCTTCTGAGCCTCGCCCTGTACGTTGCCGGTGCCGGCCTCGCCCAGTACGTCTGCCAGTACTCCTTTGTGCACGGAATGGCTGATGGCCTTGCAGGTGCGGGCGATGGTTTCGATCAGAAAACGCAGTTCCGGCGGGATGGTGCCTTGCTTGCGCTGCTGCTCGATCAGGAAACGGCTGAGGGTGGTATGGCTCATGAATGTCCTCTGTTCGGTGTGTTTTGCTTTGGACGGTCGGGTGCCGCTCGGCAATATCCCGCCCATTATAACGGTTCGTCGGGGCTTGCTGTAGCGACGATGCGTGGCAGGGTCGGACCTTGCTCGTAACCGGAGAGGCCGGCCATGATTAGGCGACGGGCGTGCGGGTCAGCGTGACCCGGATGGCGTCGGGTACGGTGCGGATGTCGGTGATGGCCAGCCGCTCGGCCAAAGCCTGGCCGAACACCGGCCGTTCCAGCCAGCGGGCTACGCGCGGCAGCCGGTCGAGGTGCAGCGTGAGCTGCTGCCGCTCGCACGACAGCCACGCCAGCGGTTCGGCCCGCTTGCGGATGAGGCGATCGCCCCAGCCCGCTTCCAGCGTGGCCAGCACTAGTCCAGTCAGGGCGCGCCGCGCCAGCGATGGCGAGTGGGCCTCGCCCTTCAGCGTGTAGGCCAGGGCCAGTTCGCGCCGCGCCCAGTCGACCGGCAGGAAATGGAAGCGGATCGCCAGCCGGGCCTTGGCCGGGCGCAGCACGTCGAGCGTCAAGAGGCCTGCGTCGTTGCCAAGTACAAGGTCGTGCACGGTGAAGTCGTCGCCGTCCAGATGCTTGTGCAACTGGCCAAGTAGCAGCTCGCGCGGCAGCGAGAAGCCGTTGCGGTGCAGCCGAGGCAACCTCGCCGAGGTTTTCTGCCAGGTTTCGGCCAGCCGGGTCTGCCAGTTGCGCATCAGTCGAACAGCGTGCGCGCTCCTTCGAAGCGCGCGGCGAAGTAGCGGTTGTCGAGGCGCTCGACGCGGATGGTGCTGTTGCTGCGCGGCGCGTGCACGAACTTGCCGTCGCCGATGTAGATGCCCATGTGTGAGAACGGCCGGTTCATCGTGTTGAAGAATACCAAATCGCCGACCTGCATCCGGCGGGCCTCGATCGGCCGCGCCACACCGGCGATCTGCGCCGCGTTGTGCGGCAGCCTCACACCAACGGCGTTCTGGTAGATGTAGCTGACCATGCCGCTGCAGTCGAGACCGGCCTCCGGGTTGCCGCCGCCAAAGCGGTAGTCGAGATCCAGCAGGCCCAGCGTGTACATCAGGATCTCGCGCCCGGCGCCGTCCGCCGTGAGTCCCGACAGTGCCGGACTCGTGGCCGGCCGGGCCTTGGCGGTGGCCGGTTTCCTGGCTGGGGTGCTGCTGCATGCTGCCAATGCGAGGGCAAGCGCGGCGGCGAGGGCGGCGACGAAAATGGCGGCGAGCCGGCGTGAGGTCATCCCTGCTTGCTTTCCAGTTCTTCCCAGCGCGCCAGTTTCTCCAGCAGCAACTCGTCGATCTGCTCGACGCGCTGCTGCCAGGCGATGGCCTCGCGCGGGGTGTCGCGGTAACAGTGGGGGTCGAGCAGTTTCTGGTTCAGCTCGGCCTGTTCGGCTTCCAGTGCGGCGATCAGCTCGGGCAGGCCGGCCAGCTCGCGCGTTTCATTGTAGGACAGCTTGGCACGGCCGCTCTTGGGCTTGTCCTGGCGCGGAGCCGGCGCCGCGCCGCTTTCCTTGCGCGCCGGCTCGGCCGGCTTCAGCGCCGCCATGCGCGCCCTGGTGTCGATCCAGTCCTGGTAGCCGCCGGGGTATTCTTCCAGCTTGCCGTCGCCTTCGAAGGCGATCACCTGCGTCACCACGTTGTCGAGGAAGGCGCGGTCGTGGCTGACCAGGAACACCGTGCCGCTGTACTTGTCGATGACGTCTTCCAGCAGTTCCAGCGTGTCGATGTCGAGGTCGTTGGTCGGCTCGTCCAGCACCAGCACGTTGGCCGGGCGGGTGAACAGCCGCGCCAGCAACAGGCGGTTGCGCTCGCCGCCGGACAGCGAGCGTACCGGGCTGCGGGCGCGTTGCGGCGAAAACAGGAAATCTTCCAGGTAGCTCATCACGTGCTTCTTCTGGCCGGCGATCTCGACGAAGTCGTTGCCCTGGCTGATCACGTCGGCCACGCTCATGTCCTCGTCCAGCTGTTCGCGGAACTGGTCGAAGTAGGCGATTTCCAGCTTGCTGCCCGGCTTGACGCTGCCGCTGTCCGGAGCCAGCTCGCCGAGGATCATCTTCAGCAGCGTGGTCTTGCCGACGCCGTTGGGACCGATCAGGCCGATCTTGTCGCCGCGCAGGATGCGCGTGGTGAAGTCGCGTACGATGATCTTGTCGCCGAAAGCCTTGCCGACATGTTCCAGTTCGGCCACCAGCTTGCCCGAGCGCTCGCCGGCGTCGAGCTGGAAGTTGACCTGGCCGACCCGCTCGCGCCGTGCCGTACGTTCGCGGCGGATTTGCTCCAGCCGGCGCACGCGGCCCTCGTTACGGGTGCGGCGCGCCTCGATGCCCTTGCGGATCCACACTTCTTCCTGAGCGTGGTATTTGTCGAACAGGCGGTTCTGTTCTTCCTCGATCGCCAGTTCCTCGGCCTTGCGCGTCTGGTAGGCGCTGAAGCTGCCCGGATAGCTGCGCAGGGTGCCGCGGTCCAGCTCGATGATGCGCGTGGCGACGTTGTCGAGGAAGCGGCGGTCGTGGGTGATCAGCAGCACGCTGCCGGCGAAATTCTTCAGCAGCGTTTCCAGCCATTCGATGGCGGCCACGTCCAGGTGGTTGGTCGGCTCGTCCAGCAGCAGCACGTCCGGCTTGGCGGCCAGCGCGCGCGCCAGCGCCACGCGTTTCTTCCAGCCGCCGGACAGCTCGCTGATGCGGGTGTCGGCGTTCAGTCCGAGGTGGGTGAGGGTGGCGCCGATCAGCGCGTCGAATTGCCAGCCGTTGCGGCTTTCCAGTTCGTGCTGGATGCGCTCCATCTCGGCCAGCAGGGTCTCGTGGTCGGCCGCAGGGTCGGTCAGCGCCTGGGTGGCCTTGTGGTAGGCGGTCAGCAGTGCCTTGAGGTCACCCAGGCCCTCGGCTGCAGCTTCGAACACCGTGTGTTCCGGGTTGAACTCGGGCTCCTGCGGCACGTAGGCCACGCGCACGTCGCCCTTGATGTTGATGCGGCCGTCGTCCAGCGCCACGGTGCCGGCAATGCCCTTGAGCAGCGACGACTTGCCGGCGCCGTTGCGGCCGATCAGCCCGACCACCTCGCCGGGTTCCAGTACGAAATCCACCTTGTCCAGCAGCGCGTTGTGCCCGAAAGCCAGGCAGGCCTTGTCGACCGTGATGAGAGCCATGAGTCTGCAATAATCCAGAGATACCGTAATGTCGCGGATTGTAGCATGAGCGTGAAGTCTGCTTCGCGCCCGGCCGGCCGGGCTGTTACAATGCGCGCCATTACCGCCTGGCCTCACCCACGGCCGTCTTAGCGAAAGGAATTCCATGTACTTCGTCGATCGATCCGTCGCAGTCATCAAGCCTAAAGAACCGTTCCTGAACTGGCTCAACAACGTGCCGGGCAACGACATGGACCTCACACTTGATAGCCTGCGCGCCGACTGCACGGTGATCCTGCTGCCGGAATTCACCGATCCGGAAGAGGGTGTGTCGCGCATCGACGACATGGTCGAGCAGCTGTTCAAGATGGAGCTGGCTTCGTGGTACGAGGACGAGGCGCTGTGGCCGGCCGAGCGCTCGCTGAAAACCTTCTGGGAATGGTTCGACGTGGAAATCCATTCCACCGTGCTCGACAGCGTCGACGAAGACATCCACAACTCCCCCGCTGCCGAACTCTGAGCCGGCCATGTCCTCGCGCCAGCGCACCGTGCCGCCGTTCATCGTCGAGCTCAAGCCCTCGCGGATCTGGCTGGCGCTGCTGACGGGCAGTCTGCTGGCGCTTGTGGCGGCCTGCCTCGGCTATCTGCCGCTAACCACCGCCGGTTGGCTATTGCTGCCGCTACCGGGATTGCTGTGGTACGGCCTGCGCCATGACGGCTGGTGGCCGTCGCGGCAGCGCATCGGCCGTATCGAAGTGGATGCCGATGGGCAGCTGGCGGTCTGGTTTGGCCCGTTCGCCGTGCCGGCCCGCGTGGAAGACGATACGGTGATCACGCCCTGGCTGGTGGTGCTGAATCTGCAGCTGGAGGGGCCGCGCCGTTCGCTGGTGCTGTGGCCCGATTCCGCAGCGCGGGAATCCTTGCGCGCCTTGCGGGTCTATCTGCGCTGGTTCCATGCGCCGCAGCCTGTCTCCGGCGCCGATCTGACAACACAACCATGACACACATGACTCCGACTACCCTGCCAGAGTGGCTGTCCTACCTGGAAAGCCTGCACCCGTCCTCTATCGACATGGGACTCGAGCGCGTCAGCCGTGTGCGTGACGCCATGGGGCTGAGGCCAAGCTGTCCGGTGGTGCTGGTGGCCGGCACCAACGGCAAGGGTTCGGTCTGCGCGATGCTGTCGACCATGCTCAACCGTGCCGGCTTCAAGGTCGGCACCTACACCTCGCCGCACCTGTTGCGTTATAACGAGCGCGTGGCCATTGACATGCAGTCAGTCAGCGACGAGCTGATCGTGCAGGGCTTCGAGGCAGTAGAAGCGGCGCGCGGCGACACCTCGCTGACCTATTTCGAATTCGGTACCCTCGGCGCCGTCAAAACCTTCATCGACGAAGAGGTCGATGTGATGGTGCTGGAAGTGGGGCTGGGAGGCCGGCTGGACGCGGTCAACGTGTTCGAGCCGGACGTCTCGGTGGTGGTCAGCGTCGACATCGACCACCAGGCCGTCCTCGGCAACAACCGCGAGGACATCGGCTTCGAGAAGGCCGGCGTGTTCCGCGCCGGCAAGCCGGCGATCTGCGCCGATGCCAACCCGCCGCAGCGCCTGCTCGATCATGTCGCCGCGATCGGCGCTGACCTCAAGCTGTATGGACGTGATTTTGGCTTCAGCAAGCTGGAAAATCAGTGGTCGTTCCGCATGGATGAGTCATACCGGCACTCGCTGCCGTTCCCGGCGTTGCGCGGCAGTTACCAGCTGATCAACGCTTCCACTGCGCTGGCCGTGCTGGAGTGCCTGAAGGAGACGCTGCCGGTCGGCATCGGTGCGGTCAAGCGTGGCCTGCTCGAAGTGGACTGGCCGGGACGCTTCCAGGTGTTGCCGGGGCGGCCGCTGACGATACTGGACGTCGGGCACAACCCGCACGCGGTCAAGGCCATGGTGGCCAACCTGAAGAAGCTCGCCTTTGCCGAAAACCGCTATGCGGTGTTCTCGATGCTGACCGACAAGGATATCGACGCCGTCGTGGCGCTCGCCCGTGACGAGTTTGACGGCTGGTTCGTCGGCGGGCTCGACATGCCACGCGGGCAGACTGGTGCACAATTGGCCGAGCGGCTGGCCTATCTCGGCGTGCGCAACGTGAAAGCGTACGACACGGTCGCCGAGGCCTGGGGCGCTGCCTTATCTGCCGCCGGGGAAAATGATAGAATCGTCGCATTCGGCTCGTTCCACACTGTCGCCGCCGTACTCGAGGCGCGACACCACACACCCTGAGGAAGGCATGCCCGGACTGTCCACCCATGAGGAACTGATTCTGCTGCGCAAGCGCGCGCGCCGCCGTCTGGTTGGCGCCGTCGTGCTGGTGCTGATCTCGACCGTGGTGTTGTGGAAAGTGGTCGGCAGCGTGCCGGAGCAGCAGATGAAGCCGGAGTCGGTCGAGATCGTCGGCCAAAACGCATCGGATGCACCCGCTCCAGCCACACCGGCTCCCGAAGCCGTGCTGGCCGCCGGGGCGGACGTCGGCCCGCAGGAAGATCACGCGGCCTCGGCCGCCGCGGCCACGCAGCTGCCGGCCAGACTCGAAGACGCCGAGCCGGCGGTGGCCGCCCAGCCCCAGGCCCGGCCGCTCGCTCCTGTCGCCCCCGTGCCGGCGGCCAAGGCCGAGCTCAAACCCCCGCTCAAGGAAGAATCCAAGCCGCAGCCCAAGGTAGAGCACAAACCGGAACCCAAGAAAACCGAAGCGTTGGCTCCGGCGCCGAAGAAGGCCGACCCTGCCGCCATTCTCGAAGGCCGCCTCGACGCCGAGCCGGCTGCGGCCAAGTTTGCGCCCAAGGCGGAGAGCCGGCCGGCGGAAGGCAAGGTAGTGATTCAGCTGGCGGCGCTGTCCGATCCGGCCAAGGCCGAGGCCTTGAAGTCCCGCCTGTCTGGCCTGGGCGTGACCGCCCATTTCAGCAAGGTGGAAACCAGCAAGGGCAATGTCACCCGCGTCCGTGTCGGTCCCTTCAACTCTCGTGCCGAGGCCGAGGCTGTCATGAAGAAACTCTCCAGTGCCGGCGTGACGGGCATCATCGTGGGGCGTTAACACGCGATGACGGTTTTCGACTATATCGTCATCGCCATTCTGGCCGGTTCGGTCATCATCGCGCTGATGCGCGGGTTGGTGGCAGAGGTGCTGTCGCTGGGGTCGTGGATTGCGGCGCTGTGGTGCGCCAAGGAGTTCGCACCGGTGGTGGCGGGTTTCCTGCCGGCTGAGTTGCCGAGCGAAGGGCTGCGTCTGGCTGCCTCCTTTGTGGCGCTGTTTTTTCTGGTCTGGCTGGCGACGGCGCTGTTGCGCGTGGTGTTGACCGGCCTGATCGACTCGATCGGTCTGGGCGGTGTCAATCGCGTGCTCGGCGCACTGTTCGGACTGGCGCGCGGTGGCGTGTTGGTGACGGTCATGGTGCTGCTGGGGGGGCTGACCGATTTGCCCAGGCTGCCGATGTGGCGCAACGCCCTGTTTGCCGGGCCGTTCGAGGCCGCCGCGCTGTCCTTACGGCCGTGGTTGCCCCCCAAATTGTCGGAGAATCTGAATTTCTCAGGTCGGCGAGTAGAACCGTTGCGGCAGGGGCCGGGGTAGTATGCCCGGGCCGTGCTTTATATTCTTAAGTTCTGTAGGTAGTTGGGAAAACTTGAAATGTGTGGAATTCTAGGCGTGGTCGGGCAGTCTCCCGTCAATCAGCTGCTGTATGACGGTCTGCAACTGCTGCAACACCGGGGTCAGGATGCTGCCGGCATCGTGACGGCCAACGGGAAATCTTTTCACATGCACAAAGGTAGTGGCATGGTGAGAGACGTGTTCCGTACCCGCAACATGCGCTCGCTGCTGGGCAACGCCGGCATCGGCCACGTGCGCTACCCGACTGCCGGTTCGGCGTCCAACTTGGCCGAGGCGCAGCCGTTCTACGTCAATTCGCCGTTTGGCGTGGTGCTGGCGCACAACGGCAACCTGACCAATACCGAAGAGCTCAAGGCGGACATGTTCCGCTACGACCTGCGCCATATCAACACCAACTCCGACTTCGAAGTCCTGCTCAACGTGTTTGCCCACGAGTTGGCGCAACGCGTCGAAGGCTTCGAGCTGTCGGTTGATGCGGTGTTCAATGCCGTCGAGGCGGTGCACCGTCGCGTGCGCGGCGCCTACGCCGTGGTGGCGATGATCGCCGGCTACGGGCTGGTGGCGTTCCGCGATCCCAACGGTATCCGCCCGCTGGTGATCGGTGTCAACGACAGCAATGACAAGACCGAGTACATGTTCGCCTCCGAATCGGTGGCGCTGGATTGCTCCGGCTTCAAGGTGCTGCGCGACGTCGAGCCGGGCGAGTGCGTGTTCGTCAGCTTCGACGGCGACTTCCACGCCCAGCCGAGCAAGGGTCCGACCCGCCATGCGCCGTGTCTGTTCGAGTTCGTCTACTTTGCCCGCCCCGACTCGGTGATCGACGGCGCCTCGGTCTACCAGGCACGTACCGTGATGGGTGAAACGTTGGCCGACAAGATTCGCCACGTACTGCCGCAGATGGATATCGACGTGGTGA